>NZ_JBATWS010000132.1:0-2164 GCF_049672805.1 Parvibaculum sp. | reverse complement strand
CATGCTTCAGGCGCTCGAGCCAGCCGGCGGTCAGCGGGATTTCGCGTTCCATCCAGTAGCGGGCGAGCGTCAGCTTGCGCTTGTAGAAGGCGGCATTGCCTTCGCCAGCGGCGAGCTTCTCAAGCGAGAGCTTCGCCATGCGGCCCCACATCCAGCCAATCGCAACCGTGCCGAAAATATTCAGCATGTCATAGGAGGCAGCACCCGCGTGGTCGTAGTTTTTCTGCGCGTTCTGCATCAGCCAGCCTGCGGCTTCGCCAAGGCGCTGATAGCCTTCCTTGAGCGGCTCGACATAGGGCTTCATCTCGGCATTGCCTTCATTCGCCTTGATGAACTCTTCCACCTTGCCGAAGAAGGTCAGCGTGGCGCGGCCGCCCTTCGCCGTCATCTTGCGGGCCACAAGGTCGAGTGCCTGAATGCCGTTCGCACCTTCATAGACCTGATTAATGCGCGCATCGCGCACGAACTGCTCCATGCCGTGATCGCGCACATAGCCATGTCCGCCAAAGACCTGCATGGAATCATTCGCCGCCTGAAAGCCCTTGTCGGTGAAGAAGGCCTTGATGATCGGCGTCATGAGCTGCGAAAGATCGGCAGCTTCCTCGCGCTCCTTCTCATCCTTGCTGGAATTCT
This sequence comes from Parvibaculum sp., assembly GCF_049672805.1. Lineage (GTDB taxonomy): Bacteria > Pseudomonadota > Alphaproteobacteria > Parvibaculales > Parvibaculaceae > Parvibaculum. The sequence continues at coordinate 1,531 of NZ_JBATWS010000132.1, read as the reverse complement.
GCACGGTGAAGAGGAACGAGACATACATGGCGAGCGCCCGCGCCCCTTCCACGAAGCTGCGCGATGAAAGCAGCAGGCGGCGCACATCCGGGAACACCATGATCGGGTCTGCCGGGCCATCCGGATTTTTCGGGCCGGTAAGCGAGCGACCGGCAAGGCGCTCCTTTGCATAGGCCACACCGTTCTGATAGGCAACTTCGCCCACCGCGATGCCCTGAATGCCCACGCCCATGCGCGCGCCATTCATCATGCCGAACATGCCGGCCATGCCCGCCGATTTCGACTTCTTCACTTCGCCCGTCTCGGTCTTCTTTTCGGCGGGGCGGCCACCAAGCCGGTAGGCGACGGCATCGTCAAAGTTCAGAACGGCGGTCGCATTGCCCTTGATGCCCATCTTCTTTTCGATGGAGCCGACAGACACGCCATTGCGACCGATGATCTCGCCCGTCTCCTTGTCCACCAGCATCTTCGGCACCATGAAGAAGTTCACGGTGGAGAGATCATTGGCGAGCTTGCCATCCTCATCAGGGATCTTCGCGATCACCATGTGGATGATGTTGTCGGTCATGTCGTGGTCGCCGCCCGAGATGAAAATCTTGGTGCCGGTGATGCGATAGGTGCCGTCCGGCTGCTCCACGGCTTTCGTCTTCATCAGCTTCAGGTCGGTGCCGCAATGCGGCTCGGTGAGGCACATGGTGCCGGTCCATTCGCCCGCAATCATGCGCTTGGCCACATGTTCGCGCATCCAGGGCTCGCCCGTTGCCCAAAGCGCGGAATAGGCAGCACCTGTCAGGCCGGGATACATGGTGAAGGCCTGGTTCGCAGAGGAACCCATCTCCGCAAAGGCGAAGGTGATGATGGAGGGAAGCCCCGCACCGCCCGCTTCCACCGGCGCGCCGAGACGGTTCCAGCCATCCTCGCAATATTTCTGGAAGGCTTCCTTGAAGCCGGGCGGCGTGCGGACAACGCCATTTTCAAGCACGCAGCCATGCTCATCGCCCACCTGATTGAGCGGCTGGAGCACTTCCTCACAGAACTTCGCGCCACCTTCGAGGATCGCCTGCGTCATGTCGGGGGTCAGCTCGTCAAAGCCGGGCAGATCGGTGCGCTTGTCGATTTCGAGAAGCTCGTGGAACAGGAACATGAAATCTTCCACGGGGGCTTTGTAGCTCGGCATTGGCGCTTGCTCCTTTGATGGGGCCTGTCTGGAAAAACGGGGCGTCTTAAGAAAATCCGGTCCCCGGCAAAGGCCGGGGTCACGCTGAACTGGCTGCGAAGGGTTAAGCCCCTGCCGCCGCAACGTCAACGCTGCTCACTCGGGTCGCTTGATGCTGCCTTCAATTTTGTAAGTAAGCCGGGGGAAATATCAGGGAAAAGGCGGGATTTGTCGAGTCGCCAGGTTGTTGGCTCATAGCCATATTTCTTCGCCTGTTGTGACCATGCGACCCATAAATCCTGAAGCGGGTCTTCGATTTTCCCGGCTTCGCTGATGATTTTCCGGGCGCGTTCCCGTTCCGGCGTCACCTTGCCT
>NZ_JBATWS010000131.1:0-2550 GCF_049672805.1 Parvibaculum sp. | reverse complement strand
GATATTCGGAGCTTGTGTAATTCACGAGAATGCCGGTGCGCAGGCCGTGGACCAGCGTGTTGTTCCAGTTTTCGAGCTTTTCGCCATTCTCTTCGAAAATGACGGCGCGGCGGAGAAAACCGTTGTTGCGGGAGATTCTCTCTACGCTATCAAAAAGCGAGCCGGAGCTGATGGCGGCTGTCATGAATTCCGGCACGGCGAAGGTGAGTTGATCCGTATCAGGATCAACAGGCAAGCGGCCAGCGGCAAAGGCGTGATAGTCGCCCGAAAGGGAGACGGTGTTGCTGATGCCTTCTTCCTTCAGAAAGGAAAGAATCTCTTTCAGTTCTCCCGGATAGCCCTGCCACGCATCCACGCCGACATAGCCATCTTCAAGGCCGGCAAATGGAATGCGCGAGAAATCGAGCCGCATTTGCAAGGCGGGGCCGCCATTCACCCAGATGCGCCATCTGGCTTTCGAGGCCTTCATGACCTGCTTGAACCACGCCTTTTGCGCAGCGCCCATCTGCGTACCGGGCGGTGCATCCTTGCGCGGGTTGGCGATTTTCTTGCCGCCATATTCGATCGTTCCGGGCGGGGTTCCGTTATTCGCGGTGCGACCGGCGTCGAGCAGCTTCACAAGGCGCACGGGGGGAAGGGGCGCGCCTTTCGTCAGCTCCTTCACCTCACCGCTCATCACAGGCGGGCTGCGATAGGAGCGGAGATCGGTAAGCACGAGGTCGGCGAGGGCTCCCCAGCGCAGGGTGCGATAGATGGTGAGGCTCGACACCGCTTTCAGGTTGTCACCTTGATAGAGGAAGTTTTCGTCATGCTCCTCAAAGGGTGTGTTCTCCACCGACCTTTTGCGGAAGTCGTGTGCGGGTGAGGCGATGCCATGGAAGGAGCGCGCATTGGAGAGCATGGCGGGGATGAATTCAAACCATGCGCGATTGGCAGCGAGCTTCCGCTTCTGCGCCGGTTCGCCGTCACCGAAATAGGTTTCATGCGCCTGCCAGGCATCATTCGTGAATTCGTGGTCGTCCCATGTATGCACGAAAGGAAAGCGCGCCCGCGCCGCCTGAAGGTCGGGGTCGGTCAGATAGGTTTTGTAGAGGTGGCGATAATCCGCGAGCGTGACGGCGGCCTGACCACCTTTCTGCCAGTGAGGCTTTGTGCCATCGGGTATCCACGGATCGCTGCCATCGGGCAGGGGGCCGATGAGGCGCGCAGGGGCTATGCCTTCCGGCACATCGCCGGTGCGTTCATAGATGAAATCGCCGAGATGCAGAACGAAGTCGATCTGGTCTTCGCGCGCGGCGCTGATGTCGTCATTCACGAGGCGGCGGAGCGCGCCGTAATAACCCTGCTCATAGTTCTGGCAGGAGACGACAGCAAACCGCACCTTGCGTGCGGTGCCGGGGCGCGGCGCGGTTCGCGTGCGGCCGGGAAGGAGCGAGGTGTCGCTGCCCGCATAGAAGCGGTAGTGATAGATCGTGTCCGGCGTCAGCCCCTGCACGAAAACGCGCACCGTGTGGTCCGACTCGCGTGTCGCCCGCACCGCCTGCTCCACGACAACGCGAGTGAACTCTTCATCTGTTGCGACCTGAAGATAGAGATCGATATCGCCATTGGGGAGCGCCGCGCCCTTGTCGATTGCCTCTACGCGCGTCCAGAGCATCACCGCATCAGGCTGCGGATCACCCGAGGCGAGGCCTTGCGGAAAATGGAACGAGCCGGGAGTGGCCTTCGCTGCGCCGAGGCGCGGGAAGAACGGGGTTGCAGCAGCCGAGAGCGCGAAACATCCCGCAGTCGCCCCGAACAGTTTCAAAAACTCACGACGGTCGAGAGACATTCTCGACATGGATACCCGCTCCCCAACTCACTTCATCAGCCACAGGAATCTTATAGAGACTTTGCCGCAGAAGCGGAACCAGGAGAGTTCAGCGAGCCTTTTTCTTCTGAGGGGCCTTTGCCCGAGTGGCTGGTTTTGTACCGGAAGCGGACGGCTTTGCGGGGCGACGCGTGAGCAGGCCCTTGAGATACTGACCTGTGTAGGAGCGGGGCTCGGCTGCGACCTTTTCGGGTGTGCCTGCGGCCACGATCTCCCCACCGCCATCACCGCCTTCGGGGCCGAGATCAAGGATCCAGTCGGCGGTCTTGATGACTTCGAGATTGTGTTCGATCACGACAACCGTGTTTCCGGCATCGACCAGCTCATGCAGCACTTCGAGGAGCTTTGCCACATCGTGGAAGTGAAGGCCGGTGGTCGGCTCGTCCAGAATATAGATTGTGCGGCCTGTCGCGCGCTTTGACAGTTCCTTGGCAAGTTTCACGCGCTGCGCCTCGCCACCGGACAGCGTGGTCGCCTGCTGGCCGACTTTGATGTAGCCAAGGCCGACGCGCTGGAGCACTTCCATCTTGTCGCGCACGGCGGGGACCGCCTTGAAGAAGGAGGCGGCTTCATCGACTGTCATTTCAAGAATGTCAGCGATGGACTTGTCCTTGAACTTTACTTCCAGTGTTTCGCGGTTGTAGCGGTGCCCGTGGCAGGCGTCGCACTCCACATACACA
>NZ_JBATWS010000130.1:0-8036 GCF_049672805.1 Parvibaculum sp. | reverse complement strand
CGCCTGCTGCATGATGTCGGGGAGCAGACTTGTCTTCAGCCGCTCGAAAGGCCATCCGTCGCGAAAGAAAAGCGTTTCATTCGTCGTCATGGCATCGACGATCTGGTTCAACACCGTTTCGTCCCGTGTCCGCCGGATTTCCTCGATGAGCTTGCCGACGCTGTCGATGCCACGCCGCCGTGCGATTGGCGACAGGCGGCTCTCAATCAGATAGCCCTTCTCCGGCGTCAACACGAGGCCGGAGCGCTCATAGAGCATCTGCTTCAGATAGTCGAACTCGGCGGTATTCATTTCCCCTCTCCTCCTGCGATACGCATGATTGCCGGGCCGATCTGCTGTAGCGGCAGAATCTCGCTGCACAGACCGGCTTGCGCTACCGCACCCGGCATCCCCCAGACCACACTCGTCTCGCGGTCCTGCGCCAGTACATGCCCTCCCGCATGCACCACCGCCTCACACCCTTTCAACCCGTCAGATCCCATTCCTGTCAGAATGATCGTGAGGAGCCGGTCGCCGACAATGCGCGCGAGACTTCTCAGCATCGGATCAACCGCGGGCTTGCATGAATTTTCAGCCGGCCCGTCATCCAGCCGGATGATGATGCCTCCCGCCACCGCCCGTTCGACCACGAGATGCTTTCCGCCCGGTGCGATATAAATCCGGCCCGGTTCGATGCGCTCCCCCTCCTGCGCCTCGGCGGCGAGACGACCTGAATAGCGCGTCATATGCTGCGCGAGCAGGCCGGTGAAGGTTGCCGGCATATGCTGCGTGATGAGGATCGGCTGGGTCAGTGACGGATCAAGCGCTTTCAGCACCTCGGCCAGCGCCTGCGGCCCGCCGGTAGATGAGCCAATGGCGATCACATCCGGCTTTGGAAATATCTTGTTCCGACTGGTGATCGGCGCAGTGACAGGGGCAGCATTCTGAGGTGAGGTCCTTGCCTGTCTGCCCATGCGGGGCATCGCCTGCTTGCGCTTTTCGGCGCTGCCATGCTGGCGCACCTTGCGTACAAGCTCCGCATAGAAAGCGCCCGCGCCGCCAAGCCCCGCCTTCGGCTTTTCGACATAGTCAGCCGCGCCCATCGCCATTGTCTTCAGCGAGATATCGGCATCGTTCTGGCTTGCCGCCGAAACCATGATGATCTTGAGCTGCGGATCAATTTCCAGCATGCGCGGCAGGGCGGAAAGCCCGTCCAGCTCAGGCATCTCGATATCGAGCACGGCCACATCGATCTCCTGGTTTCCCAGCGCCTTGAGCGCCATCAAACCGTTTGGGACCGATGCAACAACGCGAATGTCAGGTTCCTCGCTCAGGGCGCGCGTGACGATGCCGCGCGCAATGGCTGAATCGTCAACCACCATGACACGGCATATGCTGGTAGTGTCCTTGCCTTTGCTGTGCACGCCCGCTTCGCTTCTCATTCGCCCCTGCTTCCCTTCACTTGGCTCCGCCCGCGAGAAGCCGGTCAACGGCGTCCTGCCCTGTGGCCTTTCCCGGAAGCGCCGGACCATTCAGAAGTTCATTCGTGGCTGGTGGCGGTGCTGCTGCGTGACGCCCTTCTGCCAGAAGGTCGAGACTGCGCTGAACCTCGCCAAGCGTGCCGATCACATGGGTGAGGCGCTGCCCGGTAATGTCCTGAAAGCAGCATGCTTCCATGATTGCGTCGCAGCACTCACCAACCTGCTGCCCTGCCCTGGCAGTATCGGAGAAATCAATCTCGCCGATCTTCTCAACGGCACTCATGATCCGGTCAACAGCCATTTCCATTTCGCTGATCGCCGTTTTCTGTTCGTTCAGCGCGCGCTGCAATTTCTCCTGGCGGAAGGCAGGATCAAGCAGCGGATCAAGTTCCTTGCGACTGCGCAGGACCGACCGGCAGAGGCTGATGCATTCATTGGTGAGACGCTCGACAAGATCGAGCTTTCCCTGCTCCCCCATCAGAAATCTCCGAGCACGGTCTTGAGTTTCGCTTTCAGAACTTCCGCGCTGAACGGCTTGATGATGTAGTTGTTGACGCCAGCATTGCGCGCCGCGACCACATTCTCGACCTTGGATTCTGCCGTAACCATCACGAAGGGGAGCGTCTTGAGGCTGGCATCCGCACGCACCTTCTGAAGAAGCTCGAAGCCTGTCATTGGCTGCATATTCCAGTCGGAGATCACCAGCCCGTACTGGCGTCCGCGGAGCTTTGCCAGCGCGTCTGCTCCATCCGTTGCTTCATCGATATTCGAGAAGCCGAGCTTCTGGAGAAGATTGCGGACAATGCGCAGCATCGTCTTGTAATCATCGACGATAAGGATGGGCATTTTCATATCGACAGCCATGTCGATCACTCCCTTGATTTGAATGTCAGTGGATCGCGTCTGGTGTAACCGCGTCGATCACATTGCCGACGCTGAGCACCAGAAGCAGCTTGTCTTCCAGCCGGTAGATGCCTTGCGATACATCCCGCCAGCGGGGACCAAGCGTTGCAGGGACCGGCTCGCAGAGCGTTGACGGCAGGCTCAGAACCTCCCCCACCTCATCCACAAGCAGGCTGAAAGGCTCATCCTCATGCTCGACGACAACAGCCATTGCCTTTTCCGCAAAGCCGTCAGCCGGGAGGCCGAGCCGCCGCCGCATGTCAATTGCGGTCACGATGCGCCCGCGCAGATTGAGCGAGCCCGCTATCTCCGCCGGTGCCAGCGGCACGCGGGTGATGATTTGCGGGCCCAGCACATCGCGAACATCGAGCACCGGGATGCCAAATGTCTGCCCGCCAATGACCATCGTCACATAATCTTGGGCAACAGAAAGAGCAGCCTCGTCGGTGAGGTGTGCTTGCCGTCTCATGCTGCAATCTCCTTCACCGCTGTGGCTGTTGCGGTTTTCGACAGGACGCCGAGAAGTGCTTTCGGATCAAGCTTCGTCACATAGTCTGTGAAGCCTGCTTCCTTGCCGCGCCTGATGTCCTGCGGCGTGGCATGGGAGGAGAGTGCAACGATCGGCACTTGCGTCAGGCGGTTGTCGGCGCGCAGTTCGCGCACAAGGTCAAAGCCGGAGAGGCCAGGCAGTTCGATATCGGAAACGATGCAGTCAAACTTCCTGCCTTCCTTGCAGATGCTCATTGCGGCCTCGCCGTGCTCTGCCACCGTTACCGAGTAACCGGCAATGGTGAGCATTGGCACGAGCAGATTGCGGAAGAAGGGACTGTCTTCGACGAGAAGGATCTCCCGGTCCGTTTCGGCCCCGAAGGGCTTTTCTGTTTCCACCTCGAACCAGTCGGTATCGCAGAGCCTGAGATAATGGACCGTGTCGATGATGTCGGTGGTCACGCCCGAGATAATGGCGCTGCCGAGAATGCCGGCGCGGCTGCCGCCCGCGAGCTGGAGGTCCAGTGTCGTCTCCACAATATCGAGTACGCGATCGACGACGAGGCCAAGCATGCGTGAGCCATCAACAAACACGAGGATGGGACGCTTGCCGCTTCGCTCCGGTGAATTGCCGTCAATATCAATGAGAGGCATAAGCCCGCCGCGATATTGCAGCACCGTTCTGGAACCGGCCTGCTCCGTTTTTGCGAGATCGGCTTCCTCCAGCCGCGCCACAAGGGAGAGCGGCACGGCTTTCGGCCCGCCGGACTTCGCTTCGAAAACAAGCATCGACACGGCGCTCTGCGCGCTGCGGTCGGCAGGCACCGACTGAGCGGCGGCTTCGGCGTGTGGTGCAGCAGAGATGACGGATGCAAGGCCACTCGGATCAAGGATCATTATCACGCGCCCGTCGCCCAGAATGGTCGTACCGGAGAAGCAAGCGATGTGGCGCATGGTGCGCGAAACGGGTTTGACGACGATTTCCTCAGTATCGAAAACCCGGTCCACGATGATGCCAAAGACAAATGCGCCAACCTGGGAGACGACGACATAAGTGCCCTCTGCGCCGCTCGTATCCATTTTCTCCGTATCCCCATCGGGGAGACCGAGGATTTCGCGCAGTGAGACAAGAGGAAGCAGCCTGTCGCGCAGGCGATAGACGGGACGGCCCTCGATGGTTTCCAGCCCCTTCTGCGCATTGCCGCTGATACGAACCAGCTCGAGCACGCTGCTTTGCGGCAGGGCGAAGCGCTCATCTGCGGATTCGACAATCAGCGCGGAGACGATAGCGAGTGTCAGCGGGATCTTGATGATGAAGCGCGAGCCAGCACCTTCGGTGGACTGAAACTCAATGATACCACCGATCTTTTCAATGTTGTTTCTGACGACATCCATGCCGACGCCACGCCCGGACACGCTTGTCACGGCGGCAGCGGTAGAGAAGCCCGCGCGGAAGATGAATTGCTGGATCTGCTGCTCGCTCATGGCATCAAGCTGCGCTTCGCTTGCAAGGCCGTTTGCGATCACCTTCTCACGTATCTTCGCGGTCGGCAGGCCGCGCCCGTCATCAGACACAACCACGACGATATGCCCGCCTTCATGCCGCGCGGAAAGCTCGATGGTGCCATGCTCAGGCTTGCCGCGCACGCGGCGCTCTTCCGCGCTTTCAATGCCGTGATCGGCAGAGTTTCGCACCATATGGGTGAGGGGATCGCGGATGGAATCGAGAACCTGACGGTCAAGCTCGGTTTCCGCCCCCGTCATCACCAGTTCGATTTTCTTTCCCAGTTCCTGAGACAGATCACGGACTAGGCGCGGCAGCTTGCTCCAGGCATTTCCGATTGGCTGCATGCGCGTCATCATCACGCTTTCCTGCAGTTCGGTTGTCACCTGATTGAGGCGCTGGAGGGGTGTAGCGAAGGGGCTGTCGCCGTGGTCGCGCATGATCTGCAGAAGCTGGTTGCGCGTCAGCACGAGTTCGCTGACAAGCGTCATCAGATCTTCCAGAACATCGATATTGACGCGAAGTGTCTGGGAGACCTGCGCCGCTTCCGCTTTCTCCATCGATACCGGCTTGGCCGGTTCCGGGGCAGGCCGTTCTTCTTGCGCAGCAGGCGCCGGTGCCGGCGTTTCGCTGCGCGTGAGAAGACCGATAAGGGAGACCACATCGGCCTCATCTACACCAAGCGTTCGGAAAGCTGCTGCAAGCTCACCGGCGAGCAGCCTAATGTCATCGCTGTTCCACCCATTCTCGGTGAGGCAGGTCACGACATCCGCAATGTCAATGCCCGGCACTTGCCGCAACGAAACTTCGAAGCCTTTTGCGAGGGCAAACTGAAGCCGGAGCATGTCGGGCGCGAGCGCGGTCGCTTCCGGGGATTTTTTGAGAAAGCCGTCACAGGCAAGTTCACACGCGGTGTCTATGCCGGATGCGCTTCCCGCCCTTTCGTAAAGCGTGCCTTTTTTTGCGTCGGTATCGCCGGTTGTTTCCGCTGTGACCCCGCCTTCGGCCATCTGATGAAGGGCGGCGATCACATCATCATCACAGCCTTCAAGCTCGTGGCCGCACTTGCCGAGCGCCGCGACAAGTTCCTTGATGCGGTCGAGCGCGGCAAGCACCTGCGAAATCAGCGCATGTGAGACATCAAGCTCGTTTGCCCTTACCCGCCCGAGCACATCCTCGGCGGCATGGGCGACAGCTTCGAGCCGCGGGAGACCGAGAAAGCCGCAGGTGCCCTTGATTGTGTGCATGACCCGGAAAATGCTTCCCAACAGGGCCGGGTCGCCGGGGCGCTGCTCCAGTTCGACGAGTTCGCTATCCAGCAAATCAAGCGCTTCACAGGTTTCTGCAAGAAAATCAGTCAGAAGGTCGTCCATTTGCGCCTCGTCGATCTATTCTTTCTGAACGCTAACAACCTCGTCTTAATTCGTGATAAATTTTAGAATTATTTTCATTATTACTTTATCAATACTTTAAGTGCGCCCGGCTCTTCTTCGGCGATGACGCAGCGTGAGGCCGGAAAGCGGACACTCACGCATGTGCCCTCGCCCTCCTCGCTTTCGATGAGCAATTCGGCACCGTGCAAATCCGCAAACCTTTTGGTAAGCGCGAGACCGAGGCCGACACCGTCGTAGCGGCGGGAAAGATGACTTTCGACCTGGACAAACGGCTCTATCACGCGTGCGAGATGGCTCTTCGCAATGCCGATCCCGGTATCTTCAACCGAAATACACAGACGCCCCTCGGCATCTCGCGCCACGCCCAGCGTCACCCTCCCTTTCGTCGGCGTGAACTTGACGGCGTTGGCCATAAGATTGAGCACCATCTGCGTCACAAGCCGCCGGTCACCGCGCAGGTGCAGCGCACCGCAGGGAATATGTGAACGAAGCGCGATGCCGGCCTGCTCTGCCCGCATCTGCATTGTTCTCATGCAGAAGTCGGCAAGATCGGCCACATCAAACTCGCTCTCATCAAGATCAGTCGTTCCCGCTTCAATGCGGCTCAGATCGAGAATGTCATTGACGATGGCGAGAAGGTGGATGCCGCTGTCATTGATATCCTTCGCGTAGGATTTGTATTGCTCAATCGAGGGCTTCAGCAGGTCACCTGCCATCAGCTCAGACAGGCCGATGATCGCGTTGAGCGGCGTTCTGAGCTCGTGACTCATATTGGCGAGGAATTGCGATTTCGCCTGATTGGCACATTCCGCCCGCTCCCGCGCGGCGCGCAGCTCGTCGGTCGCCTTTTGCAGATCCGTGATGTCGAGCACCGTGCCGATCAGCCTAGAGGCACGCCCTTGTTGATCCATCACCGCTTCTGCCTGCATGCGCACATGGCGAAGGGTGCCGTCCGGCACCACAATTCGCATGATCAGGAGACACGCCTCTCCCTCCGCGAGCGCGCGGCGGATATGCGTTTCAACATTCTCCCTGTCATCGGGATGAATACGCTCGAGCACATGGCCGAGTGTGAGCCCCCCTCTTTCGGGCGCGCCTCCAAAGATGCGGCGCGTCTCCTCCGAGCAGGTGATCGCAAAAGTGGCCGCATCAAGCTGCCAGTTCCCGAGATGCGCGATGCGCTCGGCTTCCGCGAGATTTGTTGCGCTCTCCCGCAGCGCCTCCAGAGCCTCGTGGCGGTCGGTCACATCATAGCAACCGATCATCGTCACATCATCGCCGCCCATCTCCATCGCAACGGCCGAAACCATGCACCAGATATCGCGGCCGCCCGCCGTCCGCATCGGCGCTTCGAAGCCAGGGCCGTGCCCGTCCGCACGCATAAAGAGTTCATGGAGACCGCCATTCAGGAAGTCGGCGATATTGTAACTGCCGATCTGATCTGCGTGGATATCGACGAGGCAGGCAAAGGCATTGTTGCAGAACAGAAGCTCCCCCGTTGACTGACGCACGATGGCAAGACCATAAGGCATGGCCTCGATCATTCTGCGCATCTGCTGCTCACGGGCGCGAAGCGCATCTTCCGTCTTTCGAAGCGAGGTCAGATCGCGCATCACGGCGGTGAACACGGCCTCACCATCGAGAACCGTTCGGGAGATCGATGCCTCGGCGGGAAACTCGCTGCCATCCTTGCGGCGCCCCTTTACCTCGGGCCGCCCGCCCATAAGCCGCGTGTCCGATTGGCCGCTGGCAAAGCCCTTGAGATGCGACTGGTGCCGCGCCCGTGCGCTTTCCGGGAGCAAGATCGACAGGTCGCGCCCGATCACCTCGTCCGCGCTATAGCCGAACATCTCTTCGGCCCGCCGATTGAAGAGGCGGATGCGGTGATCGCTCCCCATGGAAATGATCGCGTCACCCGCCGTCGCCAGCAATTCATCAAGCCGACGCCTCGCATTTGCCATTTCCTCGCTACTGATCCGGCACTGGAGCGCCATGGCCAGCCGCTCGGTTATGCCAGCGAGCACTTCGAGCGTCAGCCGGTCACGCCGCTTTTCCTTTTCGATGCCGAAGCACAGAACGGCAACAATCCCGCCTTGCGCCTGAAGCGGGATTGAAGCGCAGCCATGCCGGTACACAATCTCGCCTGTCTGCGCTGCTTCTACGGCAAGCTCCTCCACCACGGCGTCACACATGGCGTCAGCCGGGTATGTCTGCCGCAAAACAAGCCTGCCATCTCTGGGCAGCCAGATGGAGCCGCTCCGCCAGCCGGCATAAAGCGCGACCATC
>NZ_JBATWS010000129.1:0-2530 GCF_049672805.1 Parvibaculum sp. | reverse complement strand
GGAAGCGGGACAAGCGGAAAGTGCATTTAGCAGAAAAGCCAGCCGCAGCCATGCAAATGCGCGAGCGCGCCGCAAGACGTCTGCGCGCCTTCGCTGCCATCGCCATTCTCGCCAGCGCCGCCTGCGTGGATGATGCCGCATCCGACAGAGCCAGCGCCGAACAGGAAAGCGCCACGGCGACAGCGTTCAACGCCCGCTCCATCAATATCGTCCCGCTCGAGGCAGTCCTCCCGACCGAAGCCGCACTCTTTGCCCGCCTGCTCGCCGAAGAAACGGCGCGCGCGGGCAACCCTCCCGTCATCATTGGCGGCGCGCTCGGCGCAGGCGAGGCAGAGGGCAGTACCTATGTCATCGCCGTGATCGACATTGCCGACAAGGAGGGAAAGCCGCTCCACCGCCTGCTCAATGAGGCAACATTGTCAGGCACAAGGCCGGAAGCAATGAGCGAGGCGGGGCTTCGCCGCTTCGCCGCCTCCACGGCACAGCGCGTCTCGCAATGGTACGCCGCATGGTCGCCGCCTGCTTCCTATACGCTCGTCTCGACAGACCCGAATGCAAACCTTCTCACCGCAAGCATCGTCGCGCCGCGCTTCCGCGTCTCGACCGGCCCCGCGCCTGGTGATGGGGCACGCGCGCTCACCCGGGCACTCGAAAGCCAGCTCGCCGAGCAGTCTCGGAAATTGACCTGGATGCGGGGCGGCGATTTCAGCGTTGAAGGTAATATTGCCACCGCCTCGCGCCCCGACGGCCGCCTCGATGTCGATCTCCACTGGGTGCTGAAATCGGCAGAAGGAACAATGCTTGGCGAGGTCCATCAAAAGCAGGCACTGAGAGCGCAGGAAATCGCGGGAGAATGGGGAGAGCTTGCGAAAAGTGCCGCTGAGGCTGCCGCAAAAGGCGTCATCGCCATTCTGGAACCCGCAGCCGCGCGGGTCGCTTCCCGCCACTAAGGTTCACCAATGATCCGCAATGGCGATTCTGCTCTCGGGTTTGCCAGTTTACAGGGACTGACCCCCTTGTTAAAACGCGCTCGCGCCGTCACCGGATATTCACATCCGGGCGGCGCTTCCGAATTGGGGCTTCGTATCTCGCCATACGGTGAGGCTTTTTAAAGCAGGAATCTCGGCATGAAACTCGTAGCGGGCAACTCCAACCGGGCGCTTGCCGAGGCCATTGCCTCCTATCTGAACCTGCCCCTCACGAAATCCGTCGTGCGCCGCTTCGCCGACATGGAAGTCTTCGTGGAAATTCAGGAGAACGTCCGCGGCGAGGACGTCTTCGTGATCCAGTCCACTTCCTACCCCGCCAATGACCATTTGATGGAGCTTCTCATCATCATCGACGCGCTGCGGCGGGCTTCCGCGCGGCGCATCACGGCGGTCATCCCCTATTTCGGCTATGCGCGGCAGGACCGCAAACCCGGTGCCCGCACCCCCATCTCGGCGAAGCTGGTGGCAAACCTCGTCACCACGGCGGGCGCTGACCGTGTGCTGACGCTGGACCTCCATGCAGGCCAGATCCAGGGCTTCTTCGATATTCCGACCGACAACCTCTTCGCCGCCCCGGTGCTGACGCGCGATATTCAGCAGCACTACAAGACAGATAATGGCGTGATGGTGGTGTCGCCCGACGTGGGCGGCGTGGTCCGCGCCCGCGCCATCGCAAAGCGCATCGGCGCTGACCTCGCCATCGTGGACAAGCGCCGCGAACGCGCGGGCGAGTCCGAGGTCATGAACATCATCGGCGATGTGGCGGGCCGTTCCTGCATTCTCGTTGACGATATCGTGGATAGCGCCGGCACGCTCTGCAATGCCGCCGAAGCCCTGCTCCAGCAAGGCGCCACCGAAGTTTCCGCCTATGTCACGCATGGCGTGCTGTCAGGCGGCGCGGTTGCCCGCGTTTCAGCCTCAAAGCTCAAGGAACTGGTCATCACGGATTCGATCCAGGCGACCGAGGCCGTCCGTGTGAGCCACAATATCCGCGTCGTCTCCATCGCCCCGCTGATCGGCGAGGCCATGCGCCGCACGGCCGAGGAACGCTCCGTTTCGAGCCTTTTCGACTGATTTCGGGGCTCCGGGACCGGCCGGGCCGCCCTCCTCTTCGGTTGAGTTTTCATAGCCCAGGCGCTATAAGGCGCGCGATCCTGCACTTCCACACCCCTGGAGGAGACTTGCAGGCTATGCACGCGGGCCTCTTAAGGCCCCGTTTTCATTGGAGAATTGGTCATGGTCGAGACCACGACGCTCAAGGCCGAGACGCGCGAGAAGAGCAGCAAGGGGGCTGTTCGGTCGCTTCGTCGCGAAGGTCGCGTTCCCGCCGTCATTTACGGCGAAAAGAAATCCCCCGAACTCATCACTGTCCCCTACAAGGACGTGACCGCACTCTACCAGACCGGCACTTTCATGAGCCAGGCGATTGATATCGAGCTGGATGGCAAGAAAGAGCGCGTCATTCCGCGTGATGTGCAGTTCGAGCCTGTCCGCGACTTCATCATCCACGTCGACTTCCTGCGCCTTGGCAAGAACGCTGT
>NZ_JBATWS010000128.1:0-5014 GCF_049672805.1 Parvibaculum sp. | reverse complement strand
ATTCACGGGTAAGCGACATGGCGGCGGAAGTGAAACCCTCCGCGCGCGGCGAGCTGGAAATCACCACGCTGAATGATATGTACCTGCGGGCAGGCGATCTGGCCTGCGAAGTCCTTAGCCGTGGCTTTGCTTGGCTTGATACCGGCACGCATGACAGTCTTCTGCAGGCGAGCCAGTTCGTGGCTACCATAGAGGAGAGACAGAATCTCAAGATTGGCAGCCCTGAGGAAGTCGCCTTTCGAATGGGATTTATCGATGCCGATAACTTGCTCGCCCTTGCGCAGTCTGCCGGAAGCACTTCCTATTCCGAGTATCTGCGATCACTCGTTGCCAGGTAGTACCGGCAAGAACGCCCTTTCCGAAACAAGCCCGCTTCTCGAGGCACCGTGAAGACGGTTACTCAGCCGCAACCTCGCGGCCATAGACATCTTCGAAACGGACAATGTCATCCTCGCCGAGATAACCGCCCGACTGCACTTCGATGATGCTAAGCGGTTCGGTGCCGGGATTGGCCAGACGATGCCTCACGCCCACCGGAATATAAATGGACTCGTTCTCTTCCAGGATTTTCGTTATCTCGCCAACGGTCACTTCCGCGCGCCCCTTGACGACAACCCAATGTTCCGCACGGTGATGATGCATCTGCAAGGAGAGCGCGGCGCCCGGATGCACCATGAGGTGCTTCACCTGATGTCGTTCACCGCTATCAAGCCCTTCATAATATCCCCAGGGGCGATGCACACGCCGGTGAAGCTGATGCTCACTGCGGCCGCGTGCAGCAAGCGTCTCCACGATGGATTTCACATCCTGCACGCGGTCGCGTGACGCCACGAAAAGAACGTCGCCGGTTTCCACGATGACAAGGTTTTCAACGCCAACCGTGGCCACAAGACCATTTTCCGCGCGGATATAGCAATTATCCGTATCCGCTGCGATGACGTCACCCGAGACGACATTGCCATGCCCGTCCTTCGCTCCGATCTCCCAGAGCGCGGACCAGGAGCCGATATCGCTCCACCCCATATCGACGGGCACGACCGCGACATTCGCCGCGTGCTCCATCACCGCATAGTCGATGGAGTTGGAGGGACATGCCGCAAAGGCCTCTGCATCAAGACGCAGGAAATCGAGATCGCGCGCGCCTTTGGCAACAGCCTCGCCAGCGCGAGCCGCGATCTCCGGGCAATGGAGATGCATCTCATCGAGAATGATGTCGGCGCGGAACATGAAGATGCCCGCATTCCAGTCATAACCGCCTTCGACGAGATAGGATTCCGCCTTTTCGCGGGACGGCTTCTCGACGAAGCGCTCAACGGCATAGGCGTCGTGGCCCTCGAGCGCCGCGCCGCGCTTGATATATCCATAGCCGGTCTCAGGCCCGGAAGGCAGCACGCCAAAGGTCACGAGATGCCCTTCGCTTGCAAGCGCCGCACCGCGCGTAATGGCCGCCTGAAACGCCTCAACATCCGCAATGTGATGATCGGCAGGCAGCAGCAGGAGAATACCCTGCGGATCATGCGTCTGAATGAAGGTGGCGGCGGCTGCCGCAGCCGGGGCCGTGTTGCGGCCCTGCGGTTCCAATATATGTGCGAGGGGCGTTATGCCTGCGTCACGCATCTGCTGCGCGATGATGAAGCGGTGCTCATCATTCGACACAATGAGCGGTGCGGCAAAGCGGGCAGGATCAACCACCCGCAAAGCCGTTTCGAGCATCATCGGGCGGTCGGAGACAAGCGGCAAAAGCTGCTTCGGATAGAGCGAGCGCGAGATGGGCCACAGGCGCGAGCCAACGCCGCCTGAAAGAATGACTGGATAGATCATGCCTGTTCCGCCCGTTGAAGAATATATGCCCGCCCGAAAAGAGCCGCCCTCACACTCTAGCGAAACGGGTGCCTTAATTCACCCGGCAAGGGCCTGTGTGGTTAACAAGGCAGGGAAACCCGCTGCGATGAGACGTTCAGGCCGTCGCGGCACTACCCGCAAGGCGCCGCAGGTCTGTTTCAACCATTTCCTGCACCAGTTCCTTGAAGGTCGTCTTGTGCGTCCAGCCCAACTCATCGCGTGCCTTGGCGGCATTGCCGACAAGCGAGTTCACTTCTGCCGGGCGGTAATATTTGGGGTCGATCTCGATCAGAACCTTGCCCGACTTCCGGTCGATACCCTTCTCTTCCAGAGCCGTGCCTTCCCATTCGATCGGGCGCCCGACCATTTCAAAGGCAAGTTCCACGAAATCGCGAACCGAATGTTCCTCGCCCGTAGCAAGCACATAGTCGCCCGGCGTGTCCTTCTGGAGCATGAGCCACATGCCCTCGACATAGTCGCGCGCGTGACCCCAGTCGCGGCGCGAATTGATATTGCCGAGATAGAGCCTGTCCTGAAGGCCATGATGGATCGCGGCAACGGCGCGCGTGATCTTGCGGCTCACGAAGTTCTCGCCACGGTTCGGCCCTTCATGGTTGAAGAGAATGCCGTTTGAGGCGTGAAAGCCATAGGCCTCGCGGTAGTTCACGACTGTCAGGAAAGCGAAATGCTTGGAGATGGCGTAGGGGCTGCGCGGGCGGAACGGCGTCGTCTCGCTCTGCGGCGTTTCCTGCACATTGCCGAAAAGCTCGGACGTGGACGCCTGATAGAAGCGCACGCTGTCGCCCATATCGAGCAAGCGGATTGCCTCCAGAAGCCGCAACACGCCGGTCGCATTCACATCGGCGGTATATTCCGGCTTGTCAAAGCTCACTTTCACATGGCTCTGGGCGGCAAGATTATAGACCTCATCGGGGCGCACATCCTTCAGCACCCGGAAAAGGCTTGCGCCATCCGTCATGTCGCCGAAATGCATCTTCACCTCGGAGGCCGCCTCGCGATCCTCGTGATAAAGATGGTCAATCCGGTCCGTATTGAGCGACGAAGAGCGGCGCATCAGGCCGTGGACTTCATACCCCTTTCGTACCAGCAGGTCGGCCAGATAGCTGCCATCCTGGCCTGTCATCCCGGTAATCAACGCGACCCGCTTGGTCATGCCTGACGCTCTCCTGCCTCTGCTCCTGGGGAAAGTGGGCGCCGCAGGCCCCTTCCTCGAAAATCCTTAATCCGGCGGAACAGGAACGAACCTGCCCCGCGCGCGTCTTTAGATACATGGATTTTACCCGACCGGAAACATCCGCGACGCATGCGGCTTGCCCCGGCCGCTCCGGCATGGCAAAAATCTCGTCTAGACGGAAATTTCACTACTATTATTAATAACTTAGCCCTTCCGTTCGCGCATATCCAAGAGTGACATCCAAAATGCACAAGACGCCCCGCAAAGCGGTCTTCCCGGTCGCAGGCCTCGGCACCCGCTTTCTGCCCGCAACCAAGGCTGTGCCGAAAGAGATGCTGACGGTCGTGGACAAGCCCGTCATCCAGTATGCGGTGGATGAGGCGGTCGAAGCGGGGATCGAGCATTTCGTCTTCGTGACGGGGCGCGGCAAGGGCGCGATCGAGGATCATTTCGACCTCGCCTATGAGCTTGAGGCAACGCTCAAGGCACGCGGCAAGACGGCAGAAATCGAGATGCTGAAGCCGACGCGGCCGGCAGCGGGTGCCGCCAGCTTCGTCCGCCAGCAGGAACCGCTGGGACTTGGCCATGCCGTCTGGTGCGCGCGGGACATTGTGGGTGATGAGCCCTTCCTGCTCGCCCTGCCCGATATGCTCATCCACGCGCCACGCGGCTGCTTCGCGCAGATGATGGATGTTTATAAAGCTCATGGCGGCAATGTGATTGCGGTGGAAGAGGTGCCGCATGAGCATGTGAACCGCTACGGCGTCGTCGCGCTTGATGAAAAATTCGATGATCGCACGGCCCGCATCACCGGCATGGTGGAAAAACCAAGGATCGAGGACGCTCCCTCGAACCTCATCATTTCCGGTCGCTATATTCTGCAGCCTGAAATCTTTGCGAAGCTCGAAACACAGAAGCCGGGCGCAGGCGGCGAGATCCAGCTCACCGATGCCATGATCGCGCTGATGGCAGAGCAGAACTTCTTCTCTTACACTTTCGAAGGCACGACCTATGATTGCGGCGACAAGATCGGCTTCCTTTCGGCCAATTTCGCGCTTGCGCTTGATCGTGAAGATATTGCGGCTAAGTTCCGCCCCGTCGCCGAAGCCCTCCTGAAGCGCTAGGATCGCGCCTGTCGCCTATGCCTTTCACACGCATTGAAGAGACGAAACGATGAAAATCGCCATGATCGGCACAGGCTATGTGGGCCTTGTCTCGGGGACATGCTTTGCCGAGTTCGGCCATGAAGTGGTCTGCGTTGACAAGGACGCATCGAAAATCGAGCGGCTGAAGCGCGGCGAAATTCCGATATTCGAACCGGGACTCGACAGCCTTGTGACAAGCAATGTCGAAGCAGGACGGCTTTTCTTTACAACCGACCTTGCTGTTGCAGCAAAGGATGCCGAAGCTATTTTCATTGCGGTCGGCACACCAAGCCGGCGCGGCGACGGGCACGCAGACCTCACCTATGTTTTCGCCGCGGCAGAAGAGATAGCAGACAATCTGCACAACTATGCCGTTATCGTCACCAAGTCCACCGTGCCTGTCGGCACAGGAGACAGGGTTGAAGCTCTTATTCGTAAGCGCCGCCCTGATGCGGATTTCGATGTGGCCTCAAACCCGGAATTTCTCCGCGAAGGCGCCGCTATCGAAGATTTCATGCGGCCCGACCGCGTGGTGGTCGGCACGGATTCCGAGCGCGCGCGCGACGTGATGCGCCGTCTCTACCGGCCGCTTTTTCTCAACGAGACGCCGGTTCTTTTCACAGACCGCCGCACCTCCGAACTCACGAAATATGCGGCAAATGCCTTTCTTGCCACCAAGATCACCTTCATCAACGAGATCGCTGATCTCTGCGAGGCAACAGGCGCGAATGTGCAGGATGTAGCGCGCGGCATCGGCCTCGACGGCCGCATTGGCAAGAAGTTCCTCCATGCAGGCCCCGGCTATGGCGGCTCCTGCTTCCCGAAGGACACG
>NZ_JBATWS010000127.1:0-2765 GCF_049672805.1 Parvibaculum sp. | reverse complement strand
AACCTGCTTTGCGTGAACTCGAACATTTCTGCTTTTCCGGCCTTTCGCGTCCTAGAACTTGAAATCGATCATCTTCTTCATGATGAGAATGCCGATCCCCATCCAGAGCAGGCTGCAGACAATGATCATGTTGCCCGCGAAGGTGGTAAAGAGCGTGCTCATATAGTCAGGTGAGGTGAAATAGATCATCAGCATCACGGCAGGCGGCAGCGAACCGATAATGGCTGCTGACGCCTTTGCTTCCTGCGACATGGCCTGAATCTTGGCGCGCATTTTCTTGCGCTCGCGCAGCACGCGCGAAAGATTGGTCAGCGCTTCGGAAAGATTACCACCCGTCTTCTGCTGAATGGTGAGCACGATCTGGAAGAAATTCACTTCCGGCAGCGGCATCCGCTCATAGATTTTCTCAAGCCCCTGCTCAAGCGTCACGCCCACACGCTGGGCTTCGACAAGCCCCTGAAACTCGCTGCGTACCGGCTCGGGCGATTCAGCCGCAATGAGGCGCAGACAATCATTCACGGGGAGACCCGACTTCACACCGCGCACGATCACGTCGATCGCGTTTGCAAATTCCTCGGCAAATGCCTTCTGCCGACGCTTCAGCAAATAGGAGAGGAACCAGCGCGGCAAGCCGAAAGCCGCAACAAAGCCGCCCATCAGCGCCACGAAAAAGGACATGCCCGCGATGAACAGGAACATCATCACGATGAGGCCCGCAACACCGCTTGCGATGTAGAAGACGCGCGGCTCAATATCAAGGCCCGCGCGTTCGATGCGCGTGCGGATGGGAATGCGCTTCTTCTGCGCTTTCTGCTTTTCTTCCAGATCCTTCAACGTGTCCTGCACCTGCTTGCGGCGCTTTTCGCTGTTGTCCGGCGCATCACTTTCGCTGGGCGTGAGCCGTGCCTTTCCTGCGCGGGCGACTCGGGCGACGCGCTTTTGCGATTTCGATTCGCCACTGACAAAGGCAAACCCTACCCCGCCAATGCAGATGGCGGAGAGGAAGGCGATGCCGATGATGAGCAGGGTCGTCTGATCCATGACTATCAGCCCTGCGCGCGGTCAAGCGCGGCGGCGAGAGCGTGATGCTGATTGTAGTAGCGGGCGCGGTCCCAGAAGGACGGGCGCGCAATGCCGGTGGAGCGATGCTTGCCGATGACCCTGCCGCTCTCATCTTCGCCCTCGATGTCATAGACAAAGAGATCCTGCGTGATGATGACATCGCCTTCCGTGCCCAGCACTTCGGTGATGTGGGTGATACGGCGCGAGCCGTCGCGCAGGCGGGCAGCCTGAACCACAATGTCGATAGACCCGCAGATCATCTCGCGAATGGTCTTGGAGGGAAGCTGATAGCCGCCCATGGTGATCATGCTTTCAAGACGCGACAGCGCCTCGCGCGGGCTGTTTGCGTGGAGCGTGCCCATGGAGCCGTCGTGGCCCGTGTTCATCGCCTGCAACAGGTCAAAGGCTTCGGGGCCGCGCACTTCGCCCACGATGATACGTTCGGGGCGCATACGAAGACAGTTGCGCACCAGTTCCGTCATCGTCACCTGGCCCTGACCTTCAAGGTTCGGCGGCCGCGTTTCGAGGCGCACCACATGCGGCTGCTGGAGCTGGAGTTCTGCTGCGTCTTCGCAGGTGATGACGCGTTCATCGGCATCAATGAAGCCGGTGAGGCAGTTCAGAAGCGTGGTCTTGCCGGAACCCGTACCACCGGAGATGAGCACGTTGCAGCGCACCTTGCCGATGATGCCGAGAACCTCCGCGCCTTCCTGCGAGATCGAGCCATACTGCACCAGATCAGCCATGGTGAGTTTGTCACGGCGGAACTTTCGGATGGTGAGCGCCGGACCATCAATCGCAAGCGGCGGCACGATCACGTTCACGCGGCTGCCATCCGGCAGGCGCGCGTCGCAGATCGGGCTTGATTCATCAACGCGGCGGCCGACCTGGCTCACGATGCGCTGGCAGATATTCATCAGCTGGCTGTTATCGCGGAAGCGGATGCCGGTGAGTTCGACCTTACCATTCACTTCGATGAAGGTGCGGTCACACCCGTTCACCATGATGTCGGCAATGTCGTCACGCGCGAGCAGCGGCTCCAGCGGACCATAGCCGAGAACGTCGTTGCAGATATCCTGCAGGAGCGCTTCCTGCTCGGAGATCGACATGACGACATTCTTGATCGACAGGATCTCGTTGACGATGTCGCGGATTTCCTCGCGCGCGCTTTCCGCATCGAGCTGGGCAAGCTGCGTGAGATCAATCGTGTCGATCAGCGCATTAAAGATCGTCGTCTTGATCTGGTAATAGTTTTCGGACCGATGGTCGGTCGCCTTTACGGCTGCAGCCGGGCGGGCAGCAGGCTTCGGCTGCAGCGGCTTGGGCGCCGGGGCTGCCGGAGCAGAAGGCACTCCCGGCCGCGCATCAGCGGAAGGGGGTGGCGGCGCGGGCTTGCGCGCTACGGGCTGTCCTTCTGTACGCCTGCCAAACACGAGCTACCTCCGATTATCCCTTGCGGGACAGAAAGCTGAAGAGAGACGAACGGGCGGGCTTCGGCGCACGCGCTTCGCGGCCGCAAAGCTGGCTCGCAAGGAAGCGGAAGCCTTCCGTTGTCCTGCCCTTGGGATCGAGTTCTTCGACCATCTGGCCGTTATTCGACGCCGTGCCGAAGAGGCCGGGATTGAAGGGCAGCACAAGCGTCGGCTCGGCGCCGACCGCTTCTGCGAAGTCCTTCACGGGAATTTCCGGGCGCTTCGGCATGC
>NZ_JBATWS010000126.1:0-10293 GCF_049672805.1 Parvibaculum sp. | reverse complement strand
CTATCGAGGCGCGCTACCCGGAGCTTCAGCGAGAGGACAGCCCCAATCTTCGCGTTGGCACGGCACCGATGGAAGGCTTCGGCAAGGTGCTGCACAGCATACCCATGCTGTCGCTTTCCAACGCCTTTGATGATGCGGATGTCACGGATTTCTGGAACCGCATTCGCAAGTTCCTGAACCTCAAGGAAGACGACGAGCTTGTCGTGACGGCGGAGCCGAAGATCGACGGGCTTTCGGCGGCGCTGCGCTATGAGAAGGGTGTGCTCGTGCAGGGCGCGACGCGCGGCGACGGGCGCGAGGGTGAGAACGTCACCGAGAATTTGCGCACCATCTCGGCCATTCCCAAAACGCTCAAGGGCAAGAATGTGCCGGATGTCGTGGAGGTGCGCGGCGAAGTCTATATGGCGCATGATGACTTCACGGCTTTAAACGCGCGCCAGCGGGAGGCGGGAAAGCAGGTCTTCGCCAATCCGCGCAATGCGGCGGCAGGCTCTCTCCGGCAGCTTGATCCGAAGGTGACTGCCTCACGCCCGCTTGGCTTCTTTGCCTATGCCTGGGGCGAGATGTCGGAAATGCCCGCCACCACGCAGTCGGGCATGATTAAAGCCTTCGCGGAATGGGGCTTCACCGTGAACCCGCTTTTCACGCGATGTGAGAGCGTGGAAGCGCTCATCGAATTTTACCGGGATATCGAAAAGCGCCGCGCAGAACTCGGCTACGATATTGATGGCGTTGTTTACAAGGTTGACCGGCTCGACTGGCAGAACCGTCTCGGTTTTGTCTCCCGCTCACCGCGCTGGGCGATTGCGCACAAATTTCCTGCGGAACAGGCCGTAACCGTTCTGGAGCGGATCGAGATTCAGGTGGGCCGCACCGGCGCGCTGACGCCTGTCGCGCGGCTGACGCCGGTGACGGTGGGCGGCGTGGTCGTCTCCAATGCAACGCTGCACAATGCGGATGAAATCGAGCGGCTCGGCGTTCGCCCCGGCGACACGGTTGTCGTGCAGCGGGCAGGCGATGTCATTCCGCAAATCGTGCGCGTGGTGGAGGAGAAGCCCCGAGGCGCGAAGCCATATGTTTTTCCGAATACCTGCCCCGAATGCGGCAGCCACGCGACACGCGAGACGAACCCCAAGACGGGCAAGCTCGACGCCGTTATGCGTTGCACGGGCGGGCTTGTCTGTCCCGCACAGGCAGTGGAACGGCTCCGCCATTTCGTATCGCGCAATGCGTTTGATATTGAAGGGCTTGGTGAGAAACAGATCGCTGCCTTCTATCAGGACAAGCTCATTTCCCGTCCCGATGATATTTTCACGCTGGAAGCACGCGACAAGACATCTCTCAAGAAGCTGAAAGATCGTGAGGGCTGGGGGGCAACCTCCGTCAAGAAACTCTTTCAGGCCATAGATAGCAGGCGGGAAGTTGATCTTGATCGCTTCATTTTTGCGCTCGGCATCCGCCATGTGGGTGAAACGAATGCGCGGCTTCTCGCGCGGAGCTATGGGACGCTGGAGAACTTCGAAGCGCAGATGATCGCAGCTGCAGACCCGGAAAGTGATGCGCGGGCTGAACTGCTTTCCATTGGCGGCATTGGCGAGGTGCTGGCGGAGTCGCTCGTCGATTTCTTCTCCGAGAAGCACAATCTCGAAGTGCTGGAAGGTCTGCGCAATGCAGGCGTCAAGGCCTTGCCGCTTGAAGCCCAGGCGACGAACTCGCCTATTGCCGGGAAGGTTGTCGTTTTTACCGGCACGCTGGAGCGCATGACGCGTTCTGAAGCGAAGGCGCGGGCGGAGCAGATGGGGGCGAAGGTTGCGGGCAGCGTTTCCGCCAAGACCGATCTCATCGTGGCGGGGCCGGGCGCTGGCTCGAAGCTCGCCAAGGCCCGTGAACTCGGCATCGAAATCATTGACGAAGATCAATGGATCGAAATGGCGGAAAGTTAAGAAAAACTTCCATTTTGCCCGGGTTAGACGATCTTAACCTTCTCTTCCGATACTGGCCGAAGAAACCGGCTGCGACGGCGCAGCCCTGGGCGGAGAGATATGGAAGCAATTCTGCTCCTTCAGGAAACGCTGATTCTCGACCAGCTTGTCTATGCAGTTGGCGCGGCGCTTACGCGCGGGCGGGTTTCAGAAGAAGCTGAACATGCTTCTACGTTCACCCTTGCAGGGAAAGACGCGCAATCGCTTGCGGCCGAGTGGCAGGCACTCGAGGCGCGCAGCTTGCGGGCTGGTACGGCCTTTCAGGCATGCGATCTGGTGCTGGCCTGGGAAGAACATTTTGCAGATGCGCGCACGGAACTTCGCGTTGTTGGCGTGCGCGAGGACGGCGAGCTTGTTCTTGTCTGGCCGCTCATGGTCGAAACCACGCCTTTGGGAAGGGTTGCCTGTTGGGCGGGCGACCCCATCGGACAATATGGCGATGTGGTCACGGCCAGAAAATGCCGCACCGAATGGATTGATGCTGCCTTTCGCGAAATAGGTGGCTGGTCGGATGTGGGGTTTCTTCACCTGTCCGGTGTGCGGGCCGACAGCGCCATTGCTGACTGGGCCGAGCGGCGCGGAAAGCAGATTGGCGGCAAGGCAGAAGCGCCGGTCCTCGATACAGCGCATTTCAGCAATCTCGATGCATTTCTCGCGGAGAGCTGGCCGCAGGCGAAGCGCAACGCGAAGCGCATGCGGAAGTTCGACTCCCTTGGCGGCTTGAATTTTGAGATTGTGACGCCGGGCCCGCGCGCGGCTGAGCTTGTTGCGCAGGCTTTTGATTTCAAGCGTGCGTGGCTCGCGGAACGCGGTCTCTATGGCCGTGCGGTGATCGACAATCGCACGCAGCAATGTCTCGTCGCACTGGCGGGGGACGCAAAGGCACAGTCCGGCCTTGTCATCTCCTGCCTTTCGGTTGGTGGCGAGGTAGCGGCCATTGAAATCGGCTTCCGGCGCGGTGGCCGGCATTACGCCTATATGGGCAGTTTCTCGCCCGCCTTTGCCAAGCACAGCCCCGGTTTCGTTGTGACGGAGCTTACCATTCGCGACTGTGTGGAGGCGGGGCTCGATGAGTATGACCCGCTGCCGCCTGCGGATGATTACAAGCTGGCATGGAGCAACCGACGTATTGCCGTGCGAGACTATGGCGTTGTGCTCGGCTGGAGCGGCTATCTCGCCCTTGCGTGGATTGCAACGATCCGCCCGGCGGCCAAGGCGCTTTATGAGCGCCTGCCTCTGAAGCTGCGGCGCGGCCTCAGACCTTCCTGAAAAATCAGATTGCCCGCGTAGCCTCTGCGAGCCATTCCTTCATCTCGGCGTCGAGACCAGGTGAAAGCGCCTCGCGCACGCGCGCGTGATAGGCGTTCAGCCATTCCACTTCTTCCGAAGTGAGCAGGCTTTTCTCGACGAGATTGAGATCGATGGGGGCAAGGGTCAGCGTCTCGAAACCCATCATCATGCGTTCGCCCCCTTCCACCGGGGCAGGCGGTGTCACCACGACGAGATTTTCGATGCGGATGCCATAGGCTCCGGTCTTGTAGTAGCCCGGCTCGTTCGAGACGATCATGCCTGCTTTCAGCGGCACATGACCCATTTTCGAAATGCGCTGCGGGCCTTCATGCACGGAAAGGTAGGAGCCGACGCCATGGCCCGTGCCGTGGTCGTAATCGAGGCCTGCCTTCCAGAGCGCCATGCGCGCGAAAGCGTCAAGCTGCGCACCGGATGTGCCTTCAGGGAAGCGCGCAGTTGCGATGCCGATATGGCCTTTCAGCACACGGGTGAAGCGGTCGCGTTCTTCCGCGCCGGGGGTGCCGATTGCGATGGTGCGAGTAACGTCTGTCGTGCCGTCGAGATATTGTGCGCCGGAGTCGACAAGGAAAAGCTCGCCCGGCTTGAGCGGTCGGTTGGTAGCTTCCGTCACGCGGTAATGGACGATGGCGCCATTCGCACCTGCGCCTGAAATCGTGTCGAAGCTCACATCCTTCAGTTTTCCGGTTTCCGCGCGGAAGGCTTCGAGGCGCTTTGCTGCATCGATTTCGGTCACGCCGCCATTCGGTGCTTCAGAGGCAATCCAGGCGAGGAACTTCGTCAGCGCCACGCCGTCGCGCAGATGGGCGGCGCGTGTGCCAGCAATTTCCGCGTCATTCTTGATCGCCTTCGGCAATTCGCAGGGGTCCTGTCCGCGCCGCACTTCTGCGCCCGCATCAGAAAGTTTTGCGGCAATCCATGAGGCACAGGTCGCCGGATCAACGAGGACGGTTTTCTTCGTGCGGCCGAGTGCTTCCAGCGCATCGCCCAGCGCTTCACGCGGATGGAGCGTCACGATATTGCCGAGATGCGCGCGCACCTCCGCGCCGAGCTTGCGCTCGTCAATGAAGAGGTCAGCATGGCCGTCTTCATGCAGCAAGGCAAAGGAGAGAGGCAGCGGCGTGTGCGGCACATCCGCACCACGAATGTTGAACACCCATGCAATCGAGTCCGGCATGGTGAGCACCGCGGTGTTTACACCGCTTGCGCCGAGATCAGCCGCGATCCGGTGGATCTTTTCTGATGCAGGCTCGCCCGCATACTCAACAGGGTGAGGGCGGACTTCCGCGAGCGGGGGCGGGGGCTGGTCGTCCCACACGGCGTCGAGCGGGTTTGTTTCCACCGGCACAAGCGCGCCACCTGCCTTTTCCGCCGCGGCCCGCAGCCGCGCCACACCGTCAAGCGTATGGAGCCAGGGGTCATAGGCGAGCTTGCCGCTTTTGGGCAGGTTCTCCTCGATCCAGCGCGCGGGCGGCTCCTCGATCAGATGCCGCACTTCGAATGTGCCGAGATCGACCTGGGTGCGGACCTGAAGTGTGTAGCGCCCATCGACGAAGATTGCGGCCTTGTCCTTCAGCACAATGGCCATGCCTGCCGAGCCGTTAAAGCCGGTCAGCCAGCGCAACCGCTCCGCATGGGGCGGGACATATTCGCCCTGATGCTCGTCGGCACGGGGGATGAGGAATCCGTCAAGCCCGCGGCGCGCAAGTTCCTCACGGAGGTTTGCGGTTCGCGTTTTGCCAAGCGCCGGGTTCGCGCTGTCTTCATAGGTCTGGAACATGAGGTGAATGTAAGGGCAGGCGTGGAAACCGGCAATGGGGCTTTAGCCTGCCATGCGGAGCGTCACCCAGTCCCCCATGGGCTTGCGCGAGACAAGGTGCATTCCCTGCATCCGCATGGCGCTTGTCACCATGCTTTCCTGTGTTTGCAGCGTGCCGGAAAGGATCAGCGTGCCGCCCGGCTTCAGATGGGCGCGGAAGGCGGGGGCGAGGGAAACAAGCGGGCGGGCAAGGATATTCGCGATGATGAGGTCATA
This sequence comes from Parvibaculum sp., assembly GCF_049672805.1. Classification (GTDB taxonomy): domain Bacteria; phylum Pseudomonadota; class Alphaproteobacteria; order Parvibaculales; family Parvibaculaceae; genus Parvibaculum. Next base: position 4,968 of record NZ_JBATWS010000126.1, on the reverse strand, counting down.
AGGTGCCCGGGCCGCGAGGCTTGTATGGCCAAAACCCTTCGCGGTGACGGCTGTGACGAAAGAGCCGACGCCATTTGCCTTCGCATTCTCTTTCGTTACGCGCACGGCTACCGGGTCAATGTCGGAGGCGAGAACATTCACACGGGCGAGCTTTGCAATAGCGATGGCGAGAACGCCGGTGCCCGTGCCGATATCGAGCGCGTTGAGCGGAACGCCGGGCTTCACAATCTCGGAAATATATTCGAGGCAGCCGGAGGTCGTTTCGTGGTGGCCGGTGCCGAAGGCCTGCCCCGCATCAACGAGAATGGGGATCACGCCTGCGGGCACCTTGTCCGTGTCATGGCTGCCATGCACGAAAAAACGCCCTGCGCGTACTGGTTCCAGCCCTTCGAGGGAGCGTGACACCCAGTCTTCATCCGGCAGAAGTTCAATGCGGAAGTCCCTGGCCTTGACGCCGCTTTCCTTTTCCGCGCGCGCGATCAGCTCACGGATTGTTTCTTCTTCGGGTTCATCGGCATAAAGCGCCTCAACCCGCCATACTCCATGCGCCTCGACCTCGTTCCAGTCGGAGGCGGTTTGCACCAATGGGCCTGAGCCGGGCTCGGCTTCCAGCGTTGATATGGCGAGAGCTTCCGGCCAGATCGCGGCTTCCAGCACGTCTGTGAAACTGTCCGCCACCTCGTAAGGCACGGTGAAGGAGACTTTCCAGACAGCGGTCATCTGTGAGGTGCCTTTGGGCTTGCGGGAAGGGCGATGGTCGAGAAATGCGGAGGCATCGTCACACACGCTCAAGGAAACTGTCGATCACCTTTTTGCGGCCTGCCTTCTCGAAATCGACGGTGAGCTTGTTGCCGTCTATCTCCGCGACATGGCCATAGCCGAATTTCTGGTGAAAGACGCGCTCGCCCCGCACATAGCTCGCCGCTGCGGGATCGCTTGTCGCAACAAGTTCTGCATGGGCTTCATAGGCGGGCGGCTTTGTGCGCATTTCGGCATTTGATTGCGCGCGCCGCCAGCCGGGACTTGAATAATTGCTGTCGCGCGCGAAATCCTGCGCAAAGCGGCTCTGGCCGTAATTCTGGTAACTCGCACCGGCCATCGCAGATTCTGTCACTTCCACATGATGCTTCGGCAATTCATCCACGAAGCGGGAGGGGATGGAGCTTTGCCAGAGCGCGTGGATGCGGCGGTTCGCGGCAAAGGAAATATAGGCGCGCTTCTTAGCACGCGTGATGCCGACATAGGCGAGGCGGCGTTCTTCCTCCAGCCCGGCCATGCCATTTTCATCTAGCGAACGCTGATGCGGGAAAAGTCCTTCTTCCCAGCCGGGCAGAAACACCGTGTCGAACTCCAGCCCCTTGGCGCTGTGCAGCGTCATCAGGTTGATCTTATCCGCGGTGTCGTTCTGTTCATTTTCCATGACAAGGGAGATGTGCTCGAGATAGCTCGCAAGCGTTTCATGCTGTTCCATGGAGCGCACGAGTTCTTTCAGATTCTCGAGCTTTCCCGGCGCTTCGGCGGATTTGTCATTCTGCCACATCTCCGTATAGCCGGATTCGTCGAGGACGATTTCGGCAAGCTCCGTATGCGGCATACCCGGCACGAGCGAGCGCCAGCGTTCCACCATCTCCACAAAATTGGCAAGTGCGCGCCGGGCGGCGGGCTTCAGCTCCTCTGTGGTGACAAGCATCTTGGAGGCGCGGTAAAGCGAGGTGTTCTCCGCCCGCGCGAGCTTGTGGATCGTCTGAAGGGCGACGTCGCCAAGGCCACGGCGTGGCCGGTTCACGATCCGCTCAAAGGCAAGATCGTCATCCGGCTGAGCGATCAGGCGAAGATAGGCGTTCGCATCGCGGATTTCGGCGCGTTCATAGAAACGCGGACCGCCGACTACGCGATAGGGAATGCCGAGATTGATGAAACGGTCTTCAAATTCGCGCATCTGGAAAGAGGCGCGCACAAGGATTGCCATGTCCCTCAGCAAATGGCTCTGCCGCTGCAACTGCTCCACTTCTTCCGCAACGGCGCGGGCTTCTTCCTCGCCATCCCAATAGGAGGCGATCTTTACCGGGTCACCTTCATTGTCATTCGCTTCCGTCCAGAGCGTCTTTCCGAGGCGCTGTTCATTCGCGGCGATGAGGCCCGAGGCAGCACCCAGAATATTGGCGGTGGAGCGGTAGTTCCGCTCAAGGCGGATGACCTTTGCGCCCGGAAAATCCTTTTCGAAGCGGAGAATGTTATCCACCTCCGCGCCGCGCCAGCCATAGATCGACTGGTCGTCGTCACCAACGCAGCAGATGTTGCGATGCTTCTGCGCCAGCAGGCGAAGCCACAGATATTGCGCGATGTTGGTGTCCTGATATTCATCCACCAGCATGTATTTGAAACGGTCCTGCCACTCGGCAAGGACTTCGGGGTGGCGCTGAAAGATGGTCAGCACTTCCAGAAGAAGGTCTCCGAAGTCCGCAGCGTTCAGCACCTTGAGCCGCGCCTGATAGGCAGCATAAAGCTCGCCGCCCTTGCCATTTGCAAAGGACTGGGCTTCCCCCGCCGGAACCTTGTCGGGCGTCAGGCCCCGGTTCTTCCAGCCATCAATGAGAAGGGCAAGCTGGCGGGCAGGCCAGCGTTTCTCGTCGATATTTTCTGCCTGAATGATCTGCTTCATCAGGCGGATCTGGTCATCGGCATCGAGAATGGTGAAGTCGGAGCGGAGGCCGGCCAGTTCCGCATGCCGGCGCAGCATCTTCGCGCCCAGGGCGTGAAAGGTGCCAAGCCATTGCATGCCTTCCACCGCACCGCCGATCAGCCGGCCCGTGCGCTCATGCATCTCGCGGGCGGCTTTGTTGGTGAATGTCACCGCGAGAATCTGCCCCGGCCAGGCGCGGCGCGTGGCAAGAAGATGGGCAAGCCGGGTGGTCAGCACCCTTGTCTTGCCCGTGCCCGCACCGGCGAGCACGAGCACCGGCCCGTCCACCGTTTCCACCGCTTCGCGCTGCTCGGCATTCAGCCCCTCGAGATAGGGCGCGCGCATGGCCGCCATGGCCTGCTGGCTTGTGGAGCGGGCAGTGGTTTCCTCGGGAATGTTCCCAAGATCAAAAGGATCGTCGGCTGTGGTCATGATTCCGGCATAATAGCAGGTGTTGCCCGCCCCGCTAAATCATGTGTCGAGCCGCCTATTTTACCCGCTTGATGCCGATGACGCGGCCTGCCTGTGGCGGGCGAGGCAGATGGGCGTGAGCCTGCTTCATCGCTTCAATCTTCGTCCGCTGCGCGGCGGGGAAGGGAGAGGCGCGGCGTGATTTCATATCGACATGAATGCACATCTGCTCGCTCGTGGCCGCGAGATAGCCTTTCTCAGCGTGATACATATGGCCAAAGACATGGATGCGCTTCTCATCCGCATCAAGCATCTGATAGGTGACGCGCAGGGGATCGCCTTCCTTCACTTCCGCGAGGTAGCAGACATGCACTTCCGCGGTGAAGCAGGAGCCTTCCCCCTTCTGCGTATAATCCCAGCCGATGCCGAGCGTCGAGAAGGCCACGTCGAGCGATTCATCAAAAACGAGATGGTAATAGGCCATGTTCATGTGGCCATTCAGATCGACCCATTCAGGCTCCACCCTGCGGATGGGGCTTTCGAGCGGCGCGGCGGGGGTGGTGTCTGTCATGGTCGTTCTCCTCTGTGACGGGCTTACCCCGTTCTCTGCTTATCGAGAGCATGAGCCTAGGCGAAGGGCAAGCGGCAATCCATAGCCGGAGCGCCATGACGCGGCCGAGGGGCAGTGCTAGGCTTCCCCGATCAGGGAGAGAGTGATGCAGGAAGCGGTGACACAAGAGAGCAGAGAGGCGGCGCTTACGGAACTTGCCGCGCTGCTTGGCGAGCGGCTCACGCGGTCTGCCGCCATGCGCGAGGCGCATGGGCGCGATGAGAGCTGGCATCCCGTTTCCCTTCCCGATGCGGTGGCCTTTGCGGAAACAACGGAGGAGGTTGCTGCCATTGTCCGCATCTGCGCGGCGCATCGCCTGCCGGTCATCCCCTTTGGTGCAGGCACCTCGCTTGAGGGGCATGTCTCTGCCGTGCATGGCGGGTTGTCACTCGATCTCAGCCGGATGAACCGCATCATCGAGGTGAATGCCGAAGACCTGGATGTGCGTGTGGAGGCGGGTGTGATGCGCAAGACGCTGAACGACTATCTGCGCGATACGGGGCTTTTCTTCCCGATTGATCCCGGTGCCAATGCAACGCTTGGCGGTATGGCGGCGACGCGGGCGTCGGGCACCAATGCCGTGCGCTATGGCACAATGCGCGAGAATGTGCTGGCGCTCACGGCGGTCATGGCAGATGGCTCGATCATCCGCACGGGCACGCGGGCGCGGAAATCATCCGCCGGATATGACCTCACGCGGCTTCTTGTCGGTTCGGAAGGCACGCTCGGCATCATCACTGAACTTACGCTCCGGCTCTACGGTATTCCCGAAGCCGTGCGCTCCGGGCTCGTTCCCTTTGCATCGCTTGAAGGGGCCGTTGATGCAGTGATCGAGACGATCCAGTCGGGCCTTCCGATTGCGCGGATCGAGATTCTCGATCCGCTCGCCATCCGCACTTGCAACGCCTATTCGAAGCTCAGTCTTGCCGAGGTGCCGACGCTCTTTGTGGAGTTTCACGGAACGGAAACCTCTGTTGCCGAACAGGCGGAGCGTTTCAGTGCCATCGCTTCGGGGCACGGCGCGGGCGGAGCGGAGTGGGCATCAAAAGCGGAAGATCGCACGCGGCTCTGGGAGGCGCGGCACAATGCCTATTATGCTGCGCTTGCTTCCGCGCCCGGCAAGAAGGGCATGGTCACGGATGTTTGTGTGCCGATCTCGCGGCTTGCAGAAGCGATCTCCGGCACGCTTGCCGATCTTCAGGGTTCCTTCCTGAAGGCACCGATCGTTGGTCATGTGGGTGATGGAAATTTCCATATGCTGATG
>NZ_JBATWS010000125.1:0-6283 GCF_049672805.1 Parvibaculum sp. | reverse complement strand
ATTGTCGGCAGAAATGATGGGCAGGCCGGATTCCGCCATGATCTTCTTGCCGAGATCAACATTGGTGCCTTCGAGACGCACCACCAGCGGCACATTGAGCGACACTTCTTTCGCTGCAGCGACAACGCCTTCGGCGATGATGTCGCAGCGCATGATGCCGCCGAAAATGTTGACCAGAATGCCTTCCACGCTCGGATCGGAGAGGATGATCTTGAAGGCCGCCGTGACCTTCTCCTTCGTCGCACCGCCGCCCACATCGAGGAAGTTCGCAGGCTCCGAGCCATAAAGCTTGATGATGTCCATCGTCGCCATGGCAAGGCCTGCGCCGTTCACCATGCAGCCGATCTTGCCATCGAGCTTGATGTAGTTGAGGTCGTATTTCGACGCTTCGACTTCTGCCGGATCTTCTTCCGTGAGGTCGCGCAGCTCGACAATGTCCTTGTGGCGGTAGAGCGCGTTCGAGTCGAAGTTCACCTTCGCATCGAGACAGACGATCTTGCCCTCGCCCGTCACGACGAGCGGGTTGATTTCGAGCATGCCCATGTCTTCGGAGACGAAGGCATTGTAGAGCTTCTCGATCAGCGCCACACCCTGCTTTGCCTGATCGCCGCTGAGGCCCAGCGCATAGGCAACCTTGCGGCCATGGAACCCGCTGATGCCCGAAGCCGGGTCAACGGAGAAGCTGAGGATCTTTTCCGGCGTCTTGGCCGCCACTTCCTCGATATCCATGCCGCCTTCGGTCGAGGCGATGAAGGCGACGCGCGAGGTCGCGCGGTCAACGAGGATGGAGAGGTAGAGCTCGCGCTCGATGGAGGAACCTTCCTCGATATAGAGGCGGTTCACTTCCTTGCCTTCGGGGCCCGTCTGATGGGTCACGAGCGTCGAACCGAGCAGGCGCCGTGCCTCCTTCTCGACATCCTCGATCGACTTCACCACCTTCACGCCGCCGGCCTTGCCGCGACCGCCCGCATGGATCTGCGCCTTGACGACCCATACCGGCCCGCCCAGCTCTTTCGCTTTCGCGACAGCCTCTTCAGGAGTGAACGCTGCATGCCCCCGGGGCACCGGCACACCGTACTTCGCAAGCACGGCTTTGGCCTGGTATTCGTGAATATTCATGAAAAACCGTCCGGCTGGAAAGCGTCGCGGAAAACCGCTGCGCCAAAGGAAAATATCCGACGCCCACGCGGGCTAGAAAGCCCGGAAAGCCATGTCGGTTGGTTCGGAGTTATATCACCCGGACCGGCTGGCGCAACCGGCAGATGGCCGGAAAACCCCTTTCCCGGCGCGAGTTTCACGCATGAAAAACCGTGCTATCGCAAGGAGATAGCGGTGACGTTGCGTCACCGGAGGTCGCGCGTCACGATCTTTTCCGAGCCCGCAGGCAGTTCGAGATGAAGCCCGTCCCAGGCGACAAGGACACCATCCTTGCGCACATCCGAGACGCCGCGCAGGAAGACGCGCCTGGCGATGGCATTGGGAAGGCGCGGCACGATATGGCTATAGACGAGAAGCTTCACGCCGGCCTCATTGGCAATCTCCGCGCCCTGAACCGGCGTGCTGTGTGCGCCCACAATGTCGTGCATCACCTGCGAGCGGCGGTCCCCGCGCTCTGCCAGCCCCTCTTCCAGCAGCTTCACCATATGGTCGGCCAGCGCCTCATGGATCAGCACATCGGCACCCTTGCCGAACCGGGCGAGATTTGAATCCCGGGACGTATCGCCGCTGAAAACGACCGAGCGGCCCTTATAATCAATGCGATAGCCGAAAGCATTTCCATGCAGCGGCTCATGCGTCACATGAAAGGCGGTGATGGTGAGGCCGTCCTGATCATAAACCGTAGTCGACGTTTCGCGGTCCGGCACCGTCACCTCGACCGCGCGGAAGCCCGCCCCGGCACGCGGAAACAGTTCCTCGCCATGATGGTCGATGCGGGACTGGTTCTCGACGCGATAGGCGCGCGAGAGGCCCTCTGCGAGATCATCAACACCCGCAGGACCATAAAGCACCAGCGCCTCGCTCCGCCCCGCCGCCCAGGTGTTGAGCGCGAGGTCCGGCAAGCCGCCAATATGATCGGAATGGAGGTGGGTGAGGAGAACGCCCGTCACGCCGCCCACCGGCAGGCCATAGGCGGCGAGATTGTTCCAGCCGCCCGTGCCTGCATCGACGAAGAAGAGCTTGTCGCCCGCATAGACCGCATAACAGGCTTGCGCGCGCTCCGGGTCCGGCATGGGCGAGCCCGTGCCGCAAAAGACGACATGCAGAGCATCCTCGCTCAGCACCGCGCCATCAGCCGAAAGATTGGCCTCGACCACACGGCGCAGCATGGCGTCCTGCAGCCCCGGCGAGAACCAGAGGAAAGCAAGGGCGGCTACAGCGAGAAGAACAATCGCGGCCACCACAGCCGCTCCCACACGCTTCGTCATTGGCTCATGCCTCCCCGGCAGCTATTTAATGAATCACATTAAACAGGCATTGCCCGCCAGATCAAGGCGGATCGGCATGATATTGGCATTTTATGTGCCAATAAAAAAGGGCGAACCTTTCGGGTCCGCCCTTTCATGTCACCGGAATGGACCGGGATTACTTCTTCTTTGCGGCCTTCGCCTTGCTTTTGGATGAGGCACCCTTGGCAACTGCCGGCTCGATCTTCTTGCAGGCATCGACAAGGCCCTTCACCGCGTTCACCGAACCCAGGAACTGCTTCTTCTCGGTTGCGTTGAGGTCGATCTCGACAATGCGCTCCACGCCGCCCGCACCGATCACCACCGGCACGCCGACATACATGTCCTTCACGCCGAACTCGCCATTGAGATAGGCGGCGCAGGGAAGAACGCGCTTCTGGTCCTTCAGATAGGCTTCGGCCATCTGGATGCCGGAGGCAGCAGGTGCATAGAAGGCCGAGCCGGTCTTCAGCAGGCTGACGACTTCCGCACCGCCATCGCGCGTACGCTGGATGATCGCGTCAAGACGCTCCTTCGTGGTCCAGCCCATTTTCACGAGGTCGGGAAGCGGAATGCCAGACACCGTGGAATAACGCGCCAGCGGCACCATCGTGTCGCCATGGCCACCAAGCACGAAGGCCGTCACATCTTCAACCGAGACATTGAACTCTTCGGCGAGGAAGTAGCGGAAGCGCGCGCTGTCGAGAACGCCCGCCATGCCGACAACCTTGTTGTGCGGCAGGCCGGAGAACTGACGCAGCGCCCAGACCATCGCATCAAGCGGGTTCGTGATGCAGATGACAAAGGCATTCGGCGCGTATTTCGCAATGCCTTCGCCGACCTGCTGCATCACCTTGAGGTTGATGCCAAGAAGATCGTCGCGGCTCATGCCCGGCTTGCGCGGAACGCCAGCCGTCACGATCACCACATCGGCACCCTTGATGCCCTTGTAGTCATTGGCGCCGGCAAGCGCGACATTATAGCCTTCGACCGGCGAGGTCTGGGCGAGATCGAGTGCCTTGCCCTGCGGCAAACCTTCAGCGATATCGAAGATAACGACATCGCCAAGCTCCTTGAGCCCCGCGAGGAGAGCCAGCGTGCCGCCGATCTGGCCGCCGCCAATAAGTGCGATTTTCTTGCGCGCCATGATGTGTGAAGCCTCCGATTATGCGTGCGCCGTGGTTAATCTGCCTGCCTAGTAGCGTGAATCCGCAGCTTCCGCAACGGAGAGACTAAAAAAGGCGGCAATCAGAAAAGCCCCGAATTTAACCATGAAAACGGTCTCGCGTTGACACAGAAGAGCGCGAGGCCCAAAGATTTTTACTCAATGTAAAGGTTGATCCGCGACGCTCCGTGAAGACGCAGCGCGGATGGCAGCAAGGTCCGGGGGGACCTGCAGCTCTGGCGGTGTGAGCTTCACCCCGTCATGACCTGTCGGTTGGGGGCATGCGTATGACACAGACTTTCCAGGGCGGCTTTTCCGCGAGACTGCCTCGGGCGTTCACCATGGCGCTGGCAGGCTTCGGGCTGCTCGGCCTTTCAGGTTGCGCGGCACCCGTCATCGGCGCCCTCACCATTGGCGAGGTGCTGACCATTGCCGGTATTTCCTCAACCCTGATGACAGGCCGCGACCTTGGCGAACATGCCCTGTCGGCGCTCACGGGCAAGGATTGTCGCTTCCTTGAAGCAGCGCTCCGCGAAGGCCGTTCCTTCTGCGAGGAAAAAGGCTCGCCCGCAACCGCGAATGATTTTGCGGGCCTGCCTGCGCTTTTCGGGGGCAGCGGCAAGGCAGAGGCCGAAACACAGGTCGCCACCGCCAGTCTTGATCCGCAGCTTCTGGGCTTTGCACCTGTGAACCGCCATGCCGCGCATGAGTTCTCGCTCGAAATTGCGCGGGAGGCGGCGCAGGATAAAAAGGCCATTCACTTCGGCATGGTGTCGGCAAGCTTCGGCCAGTCCTGGGCCTATGATCTCGATATCGAGCCGGATACAGGCGACGCCCCGCGGCTCGCACAAGCTGAGCCGGCCCCGGCTCGCGTGCCTGTCACTAGCCTCGGCCTGCGCCCTGCCCACTCGCCCTATATGGGGCTTTGAGCCGGATCGTCATGGCCGGACCTGACCCGGCCATCCACGCCTTGTCCCTCAATCAGCGCTTCTGATGTCGATGTAATCCGCGCTCTGCATCTCCATCAGCCGCGACACGGTGCGCTCGAACTCGAACGCGCCATCGCCTGCCGGGTAAAGCGCCTCGGGCGGCGCCTCTGCCGAGAGGATGAGCTTCGTCTTTGCCTCATAAAGCGCATCAATCAGCGTCACAAAACGCTTCGCCTCATTGCGCCGCTCCGGCCCCATCAGCGGTACGTCGCGGATGATGACGGTGTGGAAGGTCTGCGCGATCTTCAGATAGTCCGCAGCGCCAAGCGGCCTTGCGCAAAGATCGGAAAAGGAAAACCGCGCCACGCCATGCCGCGCTTCCGGCACTTCCACGGCGCGGCCCTTGAGGGAGAGCGTCATCGGCTCGCCATGCGTTGAATCGGTGAGCTTCTCGAACGCATCATCAAGTGCGGCATCCGCTTGCGGTCCGAGCGGCACATGATAGACGGGCAGGCCTTTCAGCCGGTCGAGCCGGTAATCCGTCGCGCTGTCGAGATGGAGGACATCCATCTTCGTTTTCACAAGATCGATGAACGGCAGGAAGCGATGGCGGTTGAGCCCGCCTTCATAGAGCCCGTCCGGCGCGCGGTTCGAGGTTGCGACCACCACCACACCGCGCTCAAACAGATGCTCGAACAGGCGACCAAGGATCGACGCATCGGCAATATCGTGAACCTGAAACTCGTCAAAGCAGAGAAGCGCCGCCTCCTTCGCAATCATGTCGGCCACGGGCGGGATCGGGTCAGAGCCCTTCACCTTCCCGGCCTTTTCCTTCTGCCGCCAATCGAAAATGCGCTCATGCGTCTCCTGCATGAAGGCATGGAAATGGACCCGGCGCTTCGGCGTGATGGCAACCGTGTCGAAGAAGATATCCATCAGCATGGATTTGCCGCGCCCGACACCGCCCCAAATGTAAAGCCCTTCCGGCGGCGTCACGGGCCGCCCGAAACCGAAGCGCGAAAAGGGCCCCGCCTTCTGGCCGGGCCGCCAGTTGCCAAGTTCCTCGGCAAGGTGCTGGAGGCGTGAGGCCACCAAAGCCTGCGCCGCATCCTCGGCGATCTCGCCGCGTGCGATTTTCTCTCTATAGGCGGAAAGCGGACCTGAACTCATGACATTCCGGCTGGTGTGAAGGGCGGCAAAAATCCGCCCGAGAGGGCATAACGCGAAACCGCCCTGTTTTCACCCCGAAACTTGGGCCTTACGCCGCGGCCGACCCCCGCCAGTTCTCGATATAGGGGTCGAGGATGAGCGCTCGCTCCTCATCCGAAAGCGGCAGTTCGAAATGTTCTGCGAGCGCCGCCGCAATCTCCTGCGTCGTCTCCAGAACCTTCTTCTCCACCCGGCCATTGAGATAGCGGATGGTGAGCTCCGTGTTGAAGAGCGACACCCGACGGTCCGGGAAAGGCCGGGCGGCAAGCAGGAACTGCGTGAAGATCGATTGCGGATGGGTGGAGGTGTACCAGTTGGAAACCTCGTAATCGGCACTTGTCTGCACTTCTTCATTGAAGCGGTAAATCGGCACCCAGTTCCCGTCGAGCGGCGCCTGAAGCTCGTAATGCTCCCCATGCCGGATGAGGCGGCGCGGTTCATGCGGCGTTTCCTGCACGCGATCAGTCTCAAAGCGGATCGGCGCTGTCATGGTAAGCCCGCCAAAGCCCACATCCACGATGAACGGCCCTTCAGGC
>NZ_JBATWS010000124.1:0-3585 GCF_049672805.1 Parvibaculum sp. | reverse complement strand
TACGCATGCCGATGCCGCCGCCCCCGCCGGCCGCTTTAACCAGCAAGGGGTAGCCGATCGCTGCTCCAATGTCCGCCAGTCGCGGCTCATCGGCTTGGTCGATGCGTTGACTGCCGGGTAGAACCGGCACCCCGGCGCGTTGCGCCAGTTCCCTGGCATGGTGTTTGTCGCCCATGGCCATGATGCATTCCGGCGTGGGGCCGATCCACGCCATGCCGGCATCCTCCACCGCGCGCGCAAAGTCTGCGTTTTCGGAAAGGAATCCATACCCAGGGTGTACCGCGTCGCACTGTGCCGACTTGGCAATTTCAAGGATGGCAGCCGAATCCAGATAGCTTTCAGACGGCAGCGATCCGCCCGCGGCATAGGCTTCATCGGCAAGCTGCACATGGAGCGATTGCGCATCGGCTTCGGAGAATACCGCGACGCTGGTGAGGTTGAGCTTGCGGCAAGCCTGAATGATCCGGCACGCGATCTCGCCCCGGTTGGCAATGAGTACTTTTTTTATCATTCTTGGTTCAACTCAGCCAGTAGTTGGCCTTCGTCTATGGTTTGCCCTGCTTCGACATGGATTGCGAGCACGACGCCGGACGCTTCCGCAAGAATGGGTATTTCCATTTTCATGGATTCAACCACAAGCAGTACATCATCCTCGTTGATGTGGTCGCCAACGCCTGCATTGATCTGCAAAACGCGGGCATTGACTTCGGACTCAATCTTGATCACGGCCATCTATGTCTCCAATCTTTCCTGAACTTGCCCGCGCTCTGCAGGCTGGACAATAAAATCGATTTTATTCTAAGATGATTTGGCTGGCTAGTCAAAGCAATGTTTTCAACTTCATCACCGTAAAGGCAGATAATTGGACGCCGTCATACTCTCTACAGCGCGGACCCCCATAGGCAAGGCCTACCGCGGCGCTTTCAACGATACGCACGGAGCAGTCATGGGTGCTCATGTGCTCAGTCACGCAGCCCAGCGCGCGGGTGTCGAAACGAATGAAATCGAAGATGTCATCATGGGCTGCGCCCTGCCGGAAGGGGCGACGGGCGGAAACATTGCACGGCATTCTTTGCTAAGGGCGGGGTTTGATACCTCGGTCCCCGGTGTAAGCGTGAACCGGGCCTGCAGCTCCAGTCTGCAGGCCATCGCTTTTGCGGCTCAGCGCATTCGCTCTGGCGAGGCCGACCTTATCGCGGCCGGTGGTGTCGAGTCTGTATCGCTGGTTCAGGACAAGCGTAACGTTTACCGGTTTCGCGAGGCGTGGCTGGAAGAAAACAAGCCTGACATCTATTGGCCCATGATCAAAACCGCCGACTTTGTTGGACAAAAGTACGGCGTGTCGCGGGAAGCGCAGGACCTTTTCTCACTGGAGAGCCAGTTGCGGACAGCGGCAGCGCAGGCCGCGGGCTTGTTCGACCTTGAGATCGCTCCTTTAACCTCCCGGAAGGCAAATATCGAGAAGGGCGGCAATCTGGTCGGCTTTGAGGACGTGACGCTTGCCGCGGACGAAGGCAATCGGCCCGGCACGACGCTTGAGCGCCTCTCCGCCCTTAAACCGGTTCAGGGGGAAAACTGTACTGTCACCGCGGGCAACGCGTCGCAGTTATCGGATGGCGCCTCTGCCTGCATCGTTGCAAGCGCGCGCTATGCGGAGCGGCGCGGCATTACGCCGATGGGAAGATATCTGGGCTTTGAGGTAAGTGGCTGCGAACCCGCCGAAATGGGTATAGGACCGGTATTCGCCATACCCAAGTTGTTGAAGAAACATGGCCTGGGTGTAGACGACATCGATCTTTGGGAACTGAACGAGGCCTTCGCCGTACAGGCTGTCTATTGCCGCGACCGGCTGGGAATTCCAAGCGAACGCCTGAATGTGAATGGGGGGGCGATAGCCATCGGCCATCCCTTCGGCATGACCGGTTCGCGTCTGGTCGGCCATGCGCTTATTGAAGGGCGTCGCCGCAAAGCCAGATATGTCGTGGTCACGATGTGCATCAGCGGCGGCCAGGGCGCGGCGGGTCTGTTCGAGGTAATCCATGGCTGAGTCGCCGATTCACCAGGAACTGCATGAACGCCGCCAGCATGCCCTGCGCATGGGTGGCGAAGCAAAACTGGCCGCGCGTCGAGCGCGGGGAATGTTGAATGCGCGCGAGCGGATAGATGCCTTGCTCGACTCGGGTTCATTCTTCGAGGTTGGGCGACTGAATCATTCCGACATGCCGGGTATGGAAGGCCGGACCCCGTCCGATGGGCGTGTTTGCGGGTTTGGGTCGATCGAGGGACGGACGGTAGCGGTCAAGGCGGACGATCAGACGGTGCTTGCCGGGTCGGGCGCCCGCGTGGCGAGCAAGAAGTCGCATGCCGTCGCCATGACAGCCATCGAGAAGGGCTACCCCTTTATCAGCTTGGGTGAAGCCGGCGGCGCGCGCATTCCCGACATTCAAGGCTCCGACGGATTGAGTTCGTCCGGCCTCAAGTTGGATATGGCCCTTCGGGACAGGCGGGTGCCTTCCGTGGCGACCGTGATGGGAGAGAGCTTTGGTTCGCCGGGCTGGTATGCCGCGTTTTCCGATTTCGCTGTTCAGACCAAGGGCAGCTGCATGGCCGTGGTCAGTCCCCTGGTGCTCGAAGTGGCGACCGGGGAAAAGGTGAGCAGTGACGAATTGGGCTCATGGCAGGTGCAATCGCGGATTACGGGACTGATAGACCGCGTTGCCGAGACGGAAGAGGATGCGTTGGCGCTGCTGCGGCAGTTTCTGTCGTATATGCCGTCCAATAGCGACGAATTGCCGCCCGTGCGGGAGTACGAAGAGGAAGCGCGAGCACGCCAGATCAAGCTGCAGGCCATATTGCCGGAATCGAGCCGCACAGCTTACGATATGCGCAAACTGCTGCGTACCCTGGTGGATCACGAAACAATTTTTGAACTGAAGCCAGAGTTCGACCGCAGCGTGATAACGTGCCTGGCCCGTATCGACGGGCATGTCGTGGGCATTGTGGCCAATAATCCCATGTTCAGCGCGGGCGCCATGGGGCCTAAAGGCTGCTCCAAATGCACCAAGTTCATTGTTACCTGCGACTCGTTTCACATCCCCCTTATTTTCCTGCATGACACGCCGGGCTTCTTCGTTGGCAAGAATGCCGAGCATGCCGGCGTCGCGGGTCAGATCATCAATTTTTATGAAGCTCTGGCGCACGCGACGGTGCCCAAGATCGCGGTTGTTGTCCGCAAATCATATGGCATGGCGTACTACAACATGGGCGGCGGCAACATGAATATGGATTTCAGGTTCGCATGGCCCAGTGCCGATATCAGCTTTATGGCACCCGAGCTGGCGACCGAGGTCACCCATGGCGGGAAACTGCGCGACGCCGAGGACAGGGCCGCATTGAAGGCCAGCCTGGTATCTGAAATGCGCAGCCAGAGCGCGCCGTGGCGGGCGGCGGGGCTGCATTATCTGGATGATGTGATTGATCCGTCGGAAACCCGAGATGTGATCAAGAAAGCGCTTCTGCTGGCGCGTGGAAAAAATGGTGGAAGGTCGGAACGAAAAATGGCTTCCTGGCCAACCAGTTTCTAGT
>NZ_JBATWS010000123.1:0-2590 GCF_049672805.1 Parvibaculum sp. | reverse complement strand
GCGCCCCAGCCGGAGATCGTCGCCTATTTTGAAGGCGTCGCGCGCAAATATGGCCTGCTGCCGCATATACGTTTCAACACGGAAATCGTGGAAGCGCATTTCGACGAAGCGGAAGGGCTGTGGCATATCCGTGCCGCCGACGGCGCTGCGTTCAGCGCGCAGGTGCTTGTGTCAGGCGTTGGCCAGCTGAACCGCCCTGCCTATCCGAAGATTGAGGGGCTGGAGAGCTTCAAGGGGGCGGCGTTTCATTCCGCGCGCTGGAACCATGATATTGATCTTGCCGGCAAACGCGTCGGCGTGATCGGCAATGGCGCGAGCGCTATCCAGTTCGTGCCGGAGATCGCGCCGAAAGCGGGGCATCTCACCATTTTCCAGCGCACGCCGAACTGGTGCGTGCCGAAGGCAGATCGTCCTTTCCGGGAATGGGAGAAGAAGCTCTACCGTGCCATGCCTGTGCTGGCACGGCTGCAACGCTGGTGGACCTGGCTGATGCTGGAGCGGAACTATCTCGCCTTTGTGCAGGGAAGCTTCTTCGGCAAGCTTTTTGAGAAGGCGGCGCTCAAGGAAATCGAGACACATATCAAGGACCCGGAGCTTCGCGCGAAACTCATTCCTGACTATCCGGCCGGCTGTAAGCGCAGTCTGCTGACGAATGACTGGTATCCCGCCCTTGCGCGGGACAATGTATCGGTCGAAACAAGCCATATCGCACGGGTAACGGAGGACGCGATCATCACCGAGGATGGCGTGTCGCATCCGGTCGATGTCATCATCTATGCGACGGGCTTTGAATCGACTGACTTCCTTGCGCCGATGAAAATTACCGGGCGGGGCAATGCCGATCTCAATGCCGTATGGGCGCGCGGTGCAGAGGCACATCGCGGCGTGACTTTGGCGGGCTTTCCGAACTTTTTCATGCTCTATGGGCCGAACACCAATCTCGGCCACAACTCGATCATCTTCATGATCGAGTGTCAGGTGAACTATGTCGGCCAGTGCATCGAAGCACTGGCAAGCAGCCGCCTGCGCTACATGGATGTGAAGCCCGCCGCGATGGAAAGCTTTAACCGCGAGCTGCAACAGGACATGCAGAAAACCGTCTGGGCCGCAGGCTGCTCAAGCTGGTACAAGACGGCGGACGGCAAGGTGACAAATAACTGGTCGAGCTTCACCGCCAAATATTGGTGGCAGATGCGCCATCCCGATTTCAACGAATATGCGCTGGTGGGCGGGTGAGGCGAGGCGGCTCAGGCCGCCGCTTTCCGTTCTTCAATCTCCCGCAGCAAGGCGCGATTGTGCTTGTGATTTGAGCAGAAGGCCGTGACCTTGCCGATAATCGGGCCGCCGCCAAGCGTGAGGTCGCCGACGAGATCAAGGATGCGATGGCGGAGGAATTCGTCCGGCGTCTGAAGTCCTTCTTTGTTCAGAACACGATCCTTGTACATCAGCAGTGCATTGCTAAGCGAGGCACCACGCACGAGCGGGATAAGGCGGAGCTTGCCGAGTATGAGGGCGGGCCAGATTACCGAGAGAATGCCGTAGGTGCGGGCGAAACAGATTTCATCGCGGAAGCGGCGCGGTGTCATGTCGCCTGACCAGTGCTGCGTGTTCCAATAAGGAAGCTCCAGTGCATAGTCTATGGCGAAGGTGTGGTAAGGCTCGATGGCAAGAGATATCCGGTTATCTGTGAGGGTAATCGGTGCTTCGATCCGACGAAAATTTCTCTGCGCATCCTGTACATCGATCCCGCCTTTCTCTATCGCCTCAATGATGGGGCGGGCACTGCCATCAAGGATTGGTACTTCCTGACCGTCCATCTCGACAATGGCGTTGTCGATCTCAAGCGCAAAGAACGATGCCATGAGATGCTCTATGGTCTGGAACTTCGCGCCATTTTCTGCGCCCAGCATTGTGCAGCGGGGAAAGTCAACGCAGTGCCGCCAGTCTGCTTGCAATTCTGCGCTTCGCCCGCGCTTGTCTGCTCGGCGGAAGCGACTGCCCGTTCCTGCAGGCGCGGGATAGATGGTGACATTCGTATTGCGGCCAGTGTGAAGGCCGATCCCGCTAAAATGCGCAGGCTTCTTCAGTGTGGCCTGTTTTTCCCGGAACCCTTCGGGAGCGCTCTGCATCCCGTCACCCCATATATCGACTGAATATGCTTCGTATCGAGAAGTCTGTAATCTATACGAAATCTGCCGCGGGGTCTGCTTGCTTCGAGGGCTTCTTTCACTGGTTACGCTGATTCCGCCTCATGTCCTTCCTTATCCGGCTCACTGAAAAACTTGAAGATGTTGGACGTCTGATTGCCTCTCGCGGCAGCCACATTGCGGCGCTGGAAGCATTTTACAGCGCGCATACGGGTGCGGTTGAGCCATCACCCATCGGTGTTTTCAAGGACGGATTCCCTAAAGCCCGGCCCGGTCTCGTTTCCATTGTGATATTGACGCTCAACGGAGCCGAGCTTCTGACCTCTCTTTTTCGCTCCTTCCGGCAGCATAATTCATGGCCGGATATCGAGTTCATCGTCGTGGATCATGGCGGCGATGCGGAAACGAAGCGCGTGCTGACGGAGGAGAAGACCCACTTCACT
>NZ_JBATWS010000122.1:0-5113 GCF_049672805.1 Parvibaculum sp. | reverse complement strand
GGGAGAGGCGGTGTTCATTGTCACGCGGCCCCGTCACTCATCATCAAGCGAGCGGGCCTCGTCGGTCAGCATGATCGGAATACCGTCGCGGATCGGGAAGGCGAGGCGGGCCTTGTCGGAAATCAGTTCCTGCCGCTCGCGATCATAGCGCAGGGTGGTCTTGGTGACGGGGCAGACCAAAATCTCCAGCAGCTTCGGATCGACTTCCATCCTCTGTGCGGCTGCGCCTTCCTGCGTGTCGGTGTCGCTCATATTGTTTCCGTTCTACTGAACATTTGTGTCGGTGGGAGAAAGATCCTGAAGCGCGCGTTCGGTGAGCGCGATCAGCATCTGGTTGCGGTCTTCGAGTGTCTTTGCCTCGAGCAGCGCCTGTTTTTCGCGCGGCCCATAGGGGCTGATGGCGCAGAGCGAGTTCACCAGCGTTTCGTTGGACGACATGCGGATTGCGCGCCAGTCCATCTGGAAGCCATGCGTGTCGAGATACTCCCTGAGGATTTCAAGCAGGCGGTCGCGGCTCACCTCTTCTTCGCCTTCGCCCGGCTTGAGATCGCTTGCGAACTCATCCCATGACACTTCGAACTGGCGATATGGCGTCAGCGTGGTGAGTTCGTTTTTGAGCCGGAAGCGGGCAATGCCCGTCAGAGTGATGACAAGCCGCCCGTCCCCCGTTTCCGCGAAAGAGGTGATACGGCCTGCGCAGCCGACGGCGCAGAGAGGCGGAGTCTCGCCGGCAATCTGCGAGGCGACAATGGCGTCCTCGCCATCGGGCTGTATCATGCCGATGATGCGCTCGCCCCGCAGCGCGTCGTCGATCATTTTCAGATAGCGCGGCTCGAAAATATTGAGCGGAAGCTGACCGCGCGGCAGCAGGAGCGCACCGGCAAGCGGAAAGACGGGAATGACACCCGGCAAATCCTGAATGCTGCGATATTGCTCCGTGAACGCCATATGTCTGATTGGTCCTAGCTGAACAGGATGGAGGAAAGGCGGCGGCGTCCGCTCAGTGTCACTTCATCCTTCGGGCCATAAGCATCGAAGAATTCGACAAGCTGCTTGCGGGCGGCTTCCTCGTTCCAGTTGCGGTCATATTCGATGCTGATGAGAAGCTGTTCCACGGCACCTTCCCTGTCGCCGCGTGCATTAAGCGCAAGGGCGAGGTCGAAGCGCGCCTGATGATCTTTCGGGTTCGCCTCGATGCGGGCCTGCAATTCGCCGATGTCGCCAAGATCGGCGGCCTTTTCGGCAAGCGAGAGGGCGGCTTCTGCGGCGGTGAATTCCGGGTCATTCCGCGCGTCGGGCCGCACCAGCGCGAGCGTCTGTTTCGCACGGTCAAAATCGCCCGCCTTGATGTAGCAACGGGCAAGGCCCGCCACGGCGGCGGGGTTGCCCGGCTCTTCCTGCGCGGCCTGCGCAAAGGCCTGGGCAGCGCGCGACAGATCGCCCGCCTCAAAGGCTTCGCGGCCCATCGCGACAAGTTCTTCGGCGGGCGAAGGGCCGAGATCGCCCACGAGGCGCGCGATAAAAGCCTTGATCTGGCTTTCAGGCAGGGCGCCCATGAAGCCATCGACCGGGCGGCCGTTCTTGAAGGCAAAGACGGCGGGGATCGACTGCACGCGAAGCTGCTGGGCGACTTCCGGCTCCTCGTCG
The DNA here is from genome assembly GCF_049672805.1 of Parvibaculum sp. Classification (GTDB taxonomy): domain Bacteria; phylum Pseudomonadota; class Alphaproteobacteria; order Parvibaculales; family Parvibaculaceae; genus Parvibaculum. The sequence goes on along the minus strand of NZ_JBATWS010000122.1, from coordinate 3,466 downwards.
ATATTCATCTTCACGAGCCTGACAGCGCCGCGCGCGGCCTTGACCGCATTTTCGAGGATCGGCGTCAACTGCTTGCAGGGGCCGCACCAAGGCGCCCAGAAATCGACGATGACGGGCACCTGGCGCGAGACTTCGAGCACGTCGCGGGCAAAGTTCTGTGTGGTCGTGTCGATAATCAGGCCATCCATGCTGCCGGAGCCTGCTGTGCCTTGTCCGATGATCGGTTCCATCTGCCGTCCGTCCTGCCGTCTGCCAGTTTTGAATGCGGGCTTTTCTCTCCAATAGATGGAGTGGCTCGCTTGCGAAACAATGGTTTAGCGGGCAGGGGGCAGGGGCGCAAGAAAGCTGGCGGGCGCCGGCAAGGCCGCTCTTACGAAGCGTCCGCGCGGGCTTCGACTGCAACGATGAGATCAAGGATCACGGGTTCATGCCCGGTTTCGCGCAGGAAGCGCATGAAATCATCCCGCGAGAGCGCGGTGGTCGCGGTATTTTCGAGCGGGTGGTAGTGGAGCCTTGCATGCTCCAGCATGGGCGCATCAAGCACCAGCGTCACCTGATGCTCATGATCGTTGACGAGCGCAAAGGGCGTGACAGAGCCGGGGCGCACGCCCAGCACCTCCCAGAGAAGCTCGGCGCTGCCAAAGGAAAGCCGGGCGCAGCCGAGGGGCTTTGAGAGCTGGTTCAGCTTCAGGTTGCGCCTTTCCTCCGTGACGATGAGGAAAAGCCTGCCCTTGCGATCTTTCAGAAAGAGGTTCTTGCAGAAAGCGCCGTCGCGTTCCGCTTCGCTCCATGTGGCGCGGTGGGCTTCTGCCTCCTCGACCGTGTGAAGGGCGGGGTGCTCGCGCGTTGCATGGGGAATGGCCCTTGCGTCCATCCAGGCGAGAAACTCGGCTTTTGTCGTCAGTTTTCGGCTCGTCATGCGTTCTGATTGGCATGCCGGAGGGCTTGTCGCAAGCCGCCGTGCAAGATCGTTTCAGTATGTGAAACTCCCCCCTTGCAAAGCCGCAATCTATGGGCCATAAAACCGCCCTCACAGCCGGGTGGCGCCCATCGGGACCTTCGGCTGACCCGGATGCGGGCGTAGCTCAGGGGTAGAGCACAACCTTGCCAAGGTTGGGGTCGTGAGTTCGAATCTCATCGCCCGCTCCAATATATGAAGCCGCCTGAGGGCGGCTTTTTCTTTGGGGCTTGCTCTTCAGGTCTGATTTTCGAGGTGTCGCGATGATTTCCGGCTCTGCTGCCTGCCCGTGCCGCTCTGGCCTCGAATTTTCCAAATGCTGCGAGCCTGCGCTGAATGGCGCGGTGCTGCCGGCCACGCCCGAGGCGCTGATGCGCTCGCGCTATTCGGCTTTCGCGGCAGGGCGAATCGATTATCTCGAAGAAACGCTGCTTCCCGGTACGCGCGATGATTTTGACGCGGCAGGGGCATCTGAATGGGCGGCGGCGAGCGAGTGGACGGGGCTTGAAATCCGCCACACGGAAGGCGGCGGCCCCGGCGAGAGCGAGGGCATCGTCGAATTCGTTGCGCATTACCGTCAGGGCGGCGTGGATCGCGTGCATCACGAAACCTCCACCTTCCGCTTTCAGGATGGCCGCTGGTGGTATGTGGACGGCATTATGGGTGTGCGTCCGCGCCGCGTGGAAAAAGTGGGACGCAACGACCCCTGCTCCTGCGGCTCCGGCAAGAAATACAAAAAGTGCTGCGGCGCAGCGGCGTGATTTTTCGGGGCATGCTTTCCTGACTGCTCCTTTCATGCTCCACTTCGCCCCGGCCGATTTCATGGGAGGGGATGAGGCGTGGCGACAGAAGATCAGCGGCAGTCGGGTTCGGATTTGCGTTCGGCGTCTGGCGGCGTTGCGGCGGATACAAGAGGCCAGTGGGGCTGGGCGCTTTTTGAGTGGGCGCGGAACCCTTATGTGCTGCTCATCACCATCTATGTCTTCTCGCCCTATTTCACGAGCACAGTGGTGGGTGATCCCGTTCGCGGGCAGGCGATCTGGGGCAATATCAACGGCATTGCCGGTTTCGTGATTGCCTGTCTCGGCCCCGTGCTCGGCGCCATTGCCGACACGGGCGGGCGGCGCAAGCCCTGGATCGTTTTCTTCATCGCGCTGATGGTGCCTGCCATGTATGCGCTGTGGTGGGCGATGCCGGGGGGCGGGCTTTCGGTGCTTTCGATCGCGCTGCTGATTGTGCTGATCGCCGTCGCGTTTGAATTTTCCGCCGTGTTCCACAATTCGATGCTGCCGGCTGTAGCGCCGCATGAGCGGATCGGTTTTCTCTCCGGCCTTGGCCTGGCGCTCGGGAATGCGGGCGGGCTCATCATTCTCTGCTTCATACTCTGGGCCTTCATGCTGCCCGGCAATGTCGATTGGGGCTTTGTGCCATCGGCACCGCTTTTCGGCATTGATGCGAGCGCGTTCGAGAACAGCCGCATTTCAGGGCCGCTTGTCGCTGTGTGGCTGCTCGTCTTTTCGCTGCCGCTTCTTCTCTGGACGCCCGACGTGCAGGGCGCGCGTGTGCCGATCGGTGATGCGGTGGCGCGCGGCATAAGCTCCGTTGTCGGAACGGTGAAAAGGCTTCGGCACTACCGCAACATCGCGATCTATCTCGTTGCGCGCATGTTCTACAATGACGGCAAGACGGCGGTACTTGTCTTTGGCGGTGTTTATGCGGCGGGTGTGTTCGGCTGGGGGCCGCTCACGCTCACCATCTATGGCATCGTGCTTTCGGTGTTTGCGGTGGGCGGCGGCTTCTTTGGCGGCTGGCTTGATGACAGGTTCGGCTCGAAGCGCGCGATCCTTGTTTCGATTGGCGGCACATCGATCGGCCTCATCCTTGCGATCTCGATGACACCGACGGAAATCTTCTTCTTTCCCTATGACGCGGCCTCGGCGCAGCCGATCTGGGATCTGCCTTTCTTCGCCACGCTGCCCGAACTTCTCTATCTGATCGTGGTGCTGATTGTCGCGATCTGCATCACGGCGGCCTATGCGAACAGCCGCACCATGCTGGCGCGCATCGCGCCGGTGACGAAGATGTCGGAGTTCTTCGGCATCTATGCGCTGTCGGGCACGGCGACGGCCTTTCTCGGGCCGCTGCTCGTGGGGGTTGCGACACATTTCTTCCAGAGCCAGCGCGCGGGCTTTGCATCCGTTCTCCTGCTGCTCGGGATCGGACTAGTAGGTATGCTCTTTGTGCGCGAAGAACGGGCGGAGGCGGTCGATTGAATATGGCGGCGGAAGCGGGCGTGGTCGCGCCGCAAGGGGGGGAGCCTGCATCGAACTGGGCGCAAGGGGCCTGGGTTCTTTATGAATGGGCGAACCAGACCTATTTCTCGCTCATCACCATTTTCCTATTCCCGCCTTTCTTCACGCAGGTGCTTGCCTCTAACCCGATCGAAGGGCAGGCCTATTGGGGCTATGTGCAGGCGGTGGCGGGCATCACCATCGCGCTGTTCAGCCC
>NZ_JBATWS010000121.1:0-6364 GCF_049672805.1 Parvibaculum sp. | reverse complement strand
AACGCATTCTCGAAGTAAGTTTCGATGATGGCGCGAGCTTCCGCCTCGCCGCCGAACTTCTGCGTGTGGAAAGCCCTTCCGCCGAGGTGCAGGGACATGGCGCATCACAGAAGAAAACCGTTCCGGGCAAGGCAAATGTCGCCATTGTGGCCGTCGAGCCCGTCGGCAATTACGCCGTCCGTCTCATCTTCGATGACGGCCATGACAGTGGCCTCTACACATGGGAAACGCTCTACCGGCTGGGCCGCGACAGCGACAGGCTCTGGACCGACTACCTCACCGCGCTGGAGCGGGAGGGCCTGAGCCGGGAATAGGCCTTACACCGCCTCGCCGCGCAGCAGCCTCGGCAGGTCGCCGACCATGCCCGCCGCATGGCGCATGAAAAAGCGGCGGAGCGGGCCCATTTGGGCGACGGCCCCCAGGCCGAGATCGCGCGCAAGGCGGATCGGAGCAATGTCATTGGAGAAAAGCCGGTTGAGCCCGTCCGTCACCAGCGACAGCGCCACACTGTCGAAGCGCCGCCAGCTCTGATAGCGCTCCAGCACATCAAGCGCGCCGATATCAAGACCAAGCCGCGCGGCATCGACCACCACTTCCGCAGCCGCCGCCACATCGCGCAGTCCGAGATTAAGCCCCTGCCCCGCAATCGGATGAATGCCATGCGCGGCATCGCCCACCAGCGCGAGGCGAGGGCGCACATAGTCGCGCGCGAGTTGCAGCGTCAGCGGATAAGACCAGCGCGGTCCAACCGGGCGGCACTCGCCGAGATAGTCGCCGAAGCGCGCACGCATCTCTTCTGCAAAAGCATCATTGTCGAGCGAAAGGATCGCCTTCGCATCCGCTGTCTTTTCCGTCCAGACAAGCGAGGAGCGATTGCCGACCATGGGCAGAATCGCAAAAGGCCCGCCCGGCAGGAAATATTCCTGCGCTACACCTTCGTGCGGCAATTCATGTTCGACGGTCGAGACAATGCCCATCTGGCCATAATCCCAGCCGACGGTCTTGATACCCGCCGCCTGCCGCGTGGGGGAGCCGCGCCCGTCAGCCGCAAAGCAGAGCCGCGCGCTCACACGCTCGCCATTGCCAAGCGTTGCCACCGCCTGCGCGCCATATTCAACGCGCGTCACGCTTTGCGGCGCGATGAGGCGGATGAGCGGCTGTTCTTCTGTCGCCTTTTGCAGCGCGATGCGGATATGTCGGTTCTCGATCAGATGGCCGAGCGGCTCATTGCCGATTTCCTTGTGATCGAAATGCAGGAAGAAGGGCGACGCGCCGTCACGCACCCGCCCGTCTGACACCAGAATATCATTGATCGGCTGCATCTGCCCGGTGAGATACCGCGTCACGCCAAGCTGCTCGAACATCCGGCATGAGGCAAGCGCAATGGCGGAGACACGCCCGTCAAACCCCGCATCCGTCGCGGTGGCGGGATCGAGCACATCAACCACGGTGACGCTGAGGCCGCCTTGTGCCAGTGCAAGGGCAAGCGGCAGGCCCGCAAGGCCGCCGCCGACAATCAGAACATCGCTATCGGGCTTTCCTGTCATGAAAACAAGATCGTTCGCGCCGCCCCGAAAGGCAAGCGCCGGATGGACGCAGGCCAATGGACGCAAGGCGGGCGACGTCCTAGGCTCCGGCCAACAGGAGGCGTGAGATGAATTTCGAAGAGATGACCGCTCTGGCCCTTGGCCGCAGCTTCGAGGAAGGCAAGGCCGATCCGCGCGAGGTGACGGAAGCCTTTCTGGCGCGTGCCCGCCGCCTTGACCCCGATCACCGTGTCTATGTGCGTCTTCTTGAAGACCGCGCGCGAAGGGAAGCTGCCGCCGCCCATGACCGTGCGAAACGGGGCCTGCGCCTTCATGCGCTGGATGGCGTGCCGCTTTCCTGGAAAGACCTGTTCGATGTGACGGGAGAGCCGAGTTCTGCCTGCTCGCTCGCACTCAAGGATAATGTCGCCGCGCATGACTGCGAGCTTCTCGCCCGCGCAACGAGGCTTGGTTCCGTCGCGCTTGGCAAGACGACCATGACGGAGCTTGCCTTTTCAGGCCTCGGCATCAACCCGAAATTCGGCACGCCCGCAAACCCGCATGATGAAAAGATCGAGCGCGTGCCCGGCGGCTCATCGGCGGGAGCAGGTGTTAGCGTTGCCGCGAAACTTGCGCCTGCCGCCATCGGTTCGGATACGGGCGGCTCGGTGCGCATTCCCGCCGCCTGGAACGGGCTTGTCGGCCTCAAGACCACGGCGGGGCGCCTGCCGATGAGCGGCACCGTACCGCTTTCGCCCACCTTCGATACGGCAGGTCCGATCGCAAGAGATGTGGAAGATGCTGCCGCTCTTCTCGCCCTTCTCGAAGGCCGTCCCGTGCCGCCGCTTCATGCGGCTGATCTTTCCCGCGCCGTCTTCTGGGTACCGGAAAACGGCATTGTCTGGGAGAACACCGAACCGCAAATCATTTCCGCGCTTCACGGCGCGGTCCACCGCCTCGTTCATGCAGGCGCGCGCATCATCGAAAAGCCATTGCCGGAGCTTGATGAGATCCATGCGCTCGCCTGGGATCCGAAGGCAAGTCGTCTCGTCGCCGAGGCCTACGCCCAATGGGGCGAAATGCTGGCGGCAAATGAGACGCTGATCTATCGCCCTGTCTTCGAGCGCGTCATGGCGGGCGCGAAACTCACCGCCGCTGACATCATCCGCGCAGACCTGAAGCGCCGCGAAATATCCGCACGCTACATCGCCGCCACGGCGGGCGTTGACGCGGTGATCGTCCCCACCGTCGCCATTGCACCGCCGCCCATCGCCGCACTCGAAGATGGGGGCGACGCCTACGGGCAGGCAAACCGCATGGCGCTTCGCAACGCGACCATCGGCAACCAGCTCGGCCTCAGCGCCATCACGCTTCCTTGCGGGCGCGATGACAATGGTATTCCGATCGGCCTCATGCTTCAGGCCGCCCCCATGAAGGAAGAGAAACTTCTGTCGCTGGCGCTTGCCATAGAGCGGCTCTTCTCCCGCACATGAAAAAAGCCCGGGCATCGCTGCCCGGGCTTCATTCTTTTCATTTCTGTGCGATCAGTTCACGACCTGCTGCCGCGCCCTGTCTTCCAGCGCGCGCTTCTGGATATAGGCTTTCACCGCCTCGACGTCCTCCGCAGACAGATGATCGGCAAAGCTCGCCATGCCATTGTCGGAGAGAATGCCGCCGCGCACGATATCGTCGAAATGCTCGCGCGTGCTTTCGCCCATGCGGCGAAGATCCGGCGTCACACCGGGCGAGATCGCAAGCGCGCCGTGGCAGAGCATGCAATAGGTCGCATAAGTGATCTCGCCATGCCGCACCTGTTCTTCCGATGCCGTCAGCGGTTCCCATTCGGGGATCGACTGGTCACGCAGCGCAAGCTGCGGCAGTTCCTTGCCGCCACCAAGCTTGAAGGCGATGAGGCGACCATCATTGCCATATTTCGCCGCCGCTGATGTACGCGCATCGCCCGAGACGATGTTGACGCCGCCCCAGCCGGCGAGCACGGCAACATATTGCTCACCATCCACCGTATAGGTGACTGGCGCAGCAACAATGCCCGTCTGCACATATTGCGACCAGACGCGCTCGCCCGTATCCGCCTTATAGGCATGGAAGTAACCATCCGCCGTGCCCTGGAAAACGAGATTGCCCGCAGTTGCCAGCACGCCGCCATTAAGCGGCGCAGGATATTCAGCCTGCCAGCGTGTTTCACCCGTCACCGGGTCCCACGCCTTGAGGTAGCCCTTCTCTGTCGGGATTTCCGGCAGCGCGGTGATCGCGTCGATATAGGTGGTCCAGTCGATGCCGGTGTTCCACCAGTTCTTTTTCACGTCATATTCACCGTCACGCTTCCACTGTTCGGACAGCGAATAGATGCCCGCAATATCCTGCGTCGGAATATAGACAAGGCCGGTTTCGGGATGGAACGCCATCGGGTGCCAGTTATGCGCCCCGTTGGCAGACGGCAGAACGAAAGCCGTGCGGTCACGGTACTCGCCCTCACCCGTTTCGACCGGACGGCCCGTCTCGAGATCGACATGGCTTGCCCATGTGACAGTCGAGAAAGGAGTGGCTGAGATCAGCTCGCCCGTGTTGCGATCAAGCACATAGAAGAAGCCGTTCTTCGGTGCCTGCATGATCACATTGCGGAGCTGGCCGTCGATTTCGATATCGGCGAGCATCAGCGGCTGCGTTGCCGTGTAGTCCCAGTTATCGCCGGGCGTGGTCTGGTAATACCACTTCATCCGCCCCGTATCGGCATCAAGCGCGAGGATCGAGGAGAGATAGAGATTGTCGCCGCCTCCGGGCGAGCGGATTTCGCGCGTCCAGGGCGAGCCATTGCCCGTGCCGACATAAAGCGTGTTGGTCACGGGTTCATAAACCATCGAATCCCAGGCCGTGCCGCCGCCACCGACCTTCCACCATTCGCCACCTTTCCATGTCGGGATCGCAGCTTCGAGTTCGGGATGTTCAACCGGCTCGTTCGGATCGCCCGGCACGGTGTAGAAGCGCCAGACCTGTTCGCCCGTCTCCGTGTCATAGGCGGTGATATAGCCGCGCACGCCATATTCACCACCGCCATTGCCGATCACGACCTTGTCGTTGAAGACGCGCGGCGCGCCGGTGATGGTGTAGGGTGCGCCCGGAACCGTATTCACTTCCCAGACAACCGACCCGTCCTTCGCATCAAGCGCAAAGAGCCGTCCGTCAAAGCTCGCCGTATAGACGCGGCCCTTCCACACGGCGACACCGCGATTGACCACGTCGCAGCAGCCATAGCGGCCCCACTCGCCCGGCACTTCAGGGTCGAAGCGCCACAGCTCTTCACCCGTCTTGCCGTCAACGGCAATGGTGACGCCCCAGTTGAGCGAGAGATACATGATGCCATCGACAACGATCGGCGTGGCTTCGAGGCCGCGCGTCGTATCAGTGTCCGTGGACCAGGCAAGCGACAGCTCGCCGATATTTTCCGGTGTAATCTGGTCGAGCGGCGAGAAACGCTGCTCATCATAAGTGCGGCCATGGGCAAGCCAGTTGCCGGGCTCCGCATCCGCATTGGCGATACGCTCGCCGTCAACGCCGACAGCGCCTTCGACGCGCGCGGCCTCGACAGGCCCCGACGCCGCATCCGTGCCTTCCGCCTCTGCCACAGAAGCAGGCACTTCCGGCGCCGCCTCATTGCCCCCGATGAACTGCCAGCCGATGAATCCGGCCAGCACCAGCCCCGCAGCGGCGTTAACCACTACGGGCCATTTCTTCGCTTGATCCGCCATGACCTCCCGATCCCTCTTATGAGGCGCCTGAACCGGCTCCCCGGCCTGTCCCCGCGCATTTCTTCTTGCGGAGTCGCGCTCCGCCTTTTGCGAAAACTCTACCCGAAGGCCCCGCAGCCGCAAACCATGGATAACGGGGCAAGGACGCCGAATACATGCCTGTCTTTTGTGCAAGAGAGTTCTTTTGCCCGTTTTTTGAGCAGAAAGTGGCCCGCCAAAAGGCGCGCCCGCCGACGGCAGTGAAAAAACACAAGGCGAATCAGTGTGTTACCTCTCTCTCCCCGTCCGGCACGGCTCTTGAAAAGCGTTGCGCAAGCGAGAGAACCCATGCACGCCGGGAGACGGGCAGGGCTCGTGAGCAAACCGGCCTCTCAAGCCGGCCTCAAACGGAGACAAGCAGAATGTCCAACCTCGAAACCGGGACCTGGCTCCGCGGGCGCATCATGGGCGCCGCTGCCATTCCCTTCGCGCTTCTGGCGAGCGCCGGAAGCGCGCTTGCGCAGGAAGAAGCGCCGGTGCTCAATTCCGGCGACACCGCCTGGATGATCACGGCCACCGCCCTCGTGCTTCTCATGACCATTCCGGGCCTTGCGCTCTTCTATGGCGGCATGGTCCGCAAGAAGAACGTGATTGCCCTCACCGCTCAGAACTTCGCCCTTGCCGCCGTCATGTCGGTTGTCTGGATGATCGTGGGCTACTCGCTCGCCTTCTCCGATGGCGGCGCGCTCAATGATTATGTGGGCGGCCTCAGCAACCTCTTCCTCTCGGGCCTCAGCGTCGATGCGATGACGGGCACCATCCCTGAAAGCGTCTTCATGACCTTCCAGATGACCTTCGCCATCATCACGCCCGCCCTCATCACCGGCGCCTTTGCCGACCGCATGAAGTTTTCGAGCATGCTCGTCTTCATGGTCCTCTGGTCGGTGCTGATCTACGCACCGATCTGCCACTGGGTCTGGGGCGGCGGCTTCCTTGGCGAAGACGGCGTTCTCGACTTCGCTGGCGGCACGGTCGTTCACATCAATGCCGGTGTGGCGGGTCTCGTTGCCTGTCTCGTGCTTGGCCCCCGCA
>NZ_JBATWS010000120.1:0-28083 GCF_049672805.1 Parvibaculum sp. | reverse complement strand
CTGACTCACCATTTCGAGATCACCGCCGCGACGCCGCGTTTTCTTGATTACTGGGCACTTATCGCTGAAGCCGAGGAACTGCGGATTCTGGGCGAGGAGGACCGGGCGGGCGACAAGGCTGTGTTCCCGCGCACGCATCACATCATTGATATTGTTCGACGTTTCCCCGTGTCCGGTGTCATGGCATCGGGATTTGCAAGCGCGCTGCGCCCGCTTCAACCACGGCTCTATTCGCTTGCGTCAAGCCTCTCAGCCGCGCCCGATGAAGCGCACCTCACTGCCTCGCCGGTTCGCTACGAGTTGCATGGCGAGCAGCGCGGCGGTGTCGCTTCCTGCATGCTGGCCGATCGCACGGAACTTGATGCCATCGTGCCCGTCTATATTCAGAGCAACCCACATTTCCGCCTGCCGGCTGATGATGTTCCGATTATCATGGTGGGAGCCGGAACCGGCGTGGCGCCTTATCGTGCGTTCATGCAGGAGCGCGAAGTGCGCGGGGCGGAAGGAAAGAGCTGGCTCTTCTTCGGTGAGCGCAATTTTCGAACCGATTTCCTCTACCAGACAGAATGGCAAAGCTGGCTGAAAGATGAAACGCTGACCCGAATGGATGTCGCCTTCTCGCGCGACCGGGCGGAAAAATTATATGTCCAGCACCGGATGAAAGAGCAGGCACGAGACATCTTTGCATGGCTTGAGGAAGGTGCGCACATCTATGTGTGTGGCGATGCCACCAATCTCGCGCCCGATGTGCATAAAGCACTGATCGATATCGTCGCGGATGAAGCACGTATCGGCCGAGAGGCAGCAGAAGACTATGTGCGCTCCCTGCAAGCCGACCACCGTTACCAGCGCGATGTTTACTGAGGCAACATCATGACGAGTTCTGTCGATCGTAGCCACGATCTCTCTCAGCCTCTCGACCGCTTGAGCCCTGACGAGAGGATGAAATATGAGAGCAACTATCTGAGAGGGACCATTGCGGAAGGTCTTCTTGATCGTATCACTGGCGCTGTCCCGTCTGATGACGATGTGAAGCTGATGAAGTTTCACGGTATCTATCAGCAGGATGATCGGGATATTCGTGATGAACGTCGCAGGCAGAAGCTGGAACCTGCCTATCAGTTCATGATCCGTGTCCGGTTGCCAGGTGGTGTTTGCACGCCTGCGCAATGGCTGAAGCTTGATGAGCTTGCGCGTGACCATGGCGGCGAGACGCTGCGCCTCACCACACGCCAGACCTTCCAGTTTCACTGGGTACTCAAAGACAGCCTGCGCCCCATCATTCAAGGCCTGCATGAGACGTTGCTCGACACGATCGCAGCCTGTGGCGATGACAGCCGCGGTGTGATGTCAACTGTGGATCCCCAAAGCTCCCGCTTTCATGCCGAAGTCGCCGCCATGGCAAAGAGGGTCAGCGATCACGTTATTCCTAAGACGCGCGCCTATCATGAAATCTGGTATGGCGATGAACGCGTGGCCTCTTCCGAGCCTGAAGAACCTTTTTATGGCCGTACCTATATGCCGCGCAAATTCAAGATCGGCTTCGCGCTACCACCCTCAAACGATATTGATGTCTATGCGCAGGATCTTGGCTTCATCGCGATTGGAGGTTCGAAAGGTCTGGAAGGATTTAATGTCGTGATTGGTGGCGGCATGGGCCGTACCGACCAGGCGCCGGAAACCTATCCACGTCTTGCGAGCCTGATAGGCTTCATACCGGTTGATCGTCTGCTCGCCTGCGTCGATGGGGTAATGGCTGTGCAGCGTGACTATGGCGATCGCAAGGATCGCATGCACGCGCGCTTTAAATATACAATCGATGACAAGGGTCTCGACTGGGTAAAGGCCGAGATCGAGCGCCATATGGGCGCGCCATTCGAGGAAGCGCGCCCCTTCGCCTTCACCACCAATGGCGACAGTTTCGGCTGGAATGAAACTCCGGACGGGCGACACCATCGCACCGTGTTTATTCAGAGCGGCCGTCTGACACTGAAGTTGCTGGATGCGATGCGCGACATCGCGCGGGTACACAAGGGAACCTTCCGACTGACACCAAATCAGAACCTCATTATCGCCGGGGTGAAGGCCGAGGATAGGCCTGTCATTGAAGGCATACTGAAAGCCTATGACTTGCTGGATGAAACCGCATCCACGCTGCGAAAGAATGCGATCGCTTGTGTTGCGTTACCCACCTGTGGCCTGGCAATGGCAGAGAGCGAACGCTACATGCCAGACCTTCTCACCAAGATTGAGAAGATCATGGCGCGACATGGTCTGAGTGATGAAGCGATCACCATCCGCATGAGCGGTTGTCCCAATGGTTGCTCGCGGCCTTACATCGCCGAAATTGGCCTCACGGGGCGCGCGCCGGGAAAATACAATCTGTATCTTGGTGGCGGTTTCCACGGCGAGCGTTTGAACAAGATGGTCCGCGAGAATGTGGCCGAGCCGGTCATCCTCGAAGTGCTCGAAGAGACACTTGGCCGATATGCGCGTGAGCGTCAGATAGGAGAGCATTTCGGTGATTTTCTTATCCGTGTCGGCATTGTTCCTGAGGTAAAGGAAGGACGCTTCTTCAATGACTAAAGGGAAGGCGATTCGCCCCGAAACCATTGCTGCGGCTTATGGCGTCGCGAGCGACACGGCGTTCGCTTCCGTGGTGCCGCCGCTCTATCTTTCCAGCACCTACGAGTTCACCGGTTACGATCAGCCGCGCAGCTATGATTATGGTCGCGCCGGAAACCCGACACGTGACATTCTTGCAGGCGCTTTGGCGGCTCTCGAGGGCGGTGCAGGCGCAGTCGTAACCTCAAGCGGCATGGCCGCAATCGACCTTCTTCTCGGCCGTCTTCGGCGTGACGATCTCGTTCTCGCGCCACATGATTGCTACGGCGGCACGATGCGTCTCGCCAAGGCTCGGGCAGAGCGAGGGCATTTTCGCTTGCGGCTTGTCGATCAGGGAAATGAAGAATCTGTCGATGCGGCGCTGAGCGAACGGCCCGCGCTTCTGCTGATCGAGACACCAAGCAACCCGCTCATGCGCGTCGTGGATATTGCGAGCCTCGCTGAAAAAGCAAAGCGCGTGGGCACGGAAGTGGCGGTGGACAATACGTTTCTTTCACCAGCCCTTCAGCGCCCGATTGAATTCGGCGCGGATTATGTCATCCATTCCACAACAAAATATCTGAATGGCCATTCCGATGTGATTGGCGGCGCGGTTATTGCTGCTGATGCTGCAAAGGCAGATGAGCTGAAATATTGGAGCAATGTCGTCGGTAGCGCCGGGGCGCCTTTTGACGCATGGCTCACGCTCCGCGGTCTGCGCACACTTCATCCGCGGATGCGGCAGCAACAAACAAGCGCAATGGCGATCGCGGAGCACCTGGCGCAGCATCCTGCGGTTTCCACGGTCTATTATCCGGGGCTTGCCACGCACCTGACCCATGCCATAGCCGTGCGCCAGCAAAAAGGCTTCGGCGCCATGCTGAGTTTCGAACTTGCAGGTGGCGTGAAGGCGGTTCGCCGCTTTTTGGAAGAGGTGCGCTTCTTCACGCTTGCGGAGTCGCTCGGAGGCGTTGAAAGCCTCGTCTCCCATCCAGGCACCATGACGCATCTGGATATGGGAGAGGCGGTAAGGGCGGAGGCCGGGATCACAGACCGCCTGCTGCGGCTTTCCATCGGGCTGGAAGCCGAGCAGGATCTTCTCGAAGGTCTGGATCGCGGTCTCGCCGCGTGTCTCACCGATTGATGATCAGTCTTTGAAAACCGGGCGGCGCTTTTCCAGATTGGCCATGATGGCTTCCTTCTGGTGCTCGCCGCCAATCAGCTTGTCCTGCTCGACGGATTCGGCAAGCAGGATGGAAGCCGCGGTCCCGTCCGGCGCGTCATTGAGAATGCGCTTCGCCGCGCGAATGGCGCTCGGGCTCTTGTCGGCAATTTCGCGCGCGGTCGCGAGCGCATCGGCATAAGGATCATTGCAGATGCGGGTCACAAAGCCGTAAGCGAGCGCCTCGTCTGTCTCGAAGATCCGGCCCGTATAGGTGAGGTCGCGGATAATATCTTCGCGTGCAAGGCCGCGCATCAGGAACATGCCGGCCATGTCAGGCACGAGGCCCCATTTGATTTCCATGACCGAGAAGCGGGTACCCGGTGCCGCGAAACGCATATCCGCTCCAAGCGCTACCTGAAAGCCGCCGCCAAAGGCAACGCCATGAACAGCCGCAATCACCGGCACGGGAATGTCGCGCCAGACAAGCGCTGCATATTGTGCGCGGTTAGCGACACCATGCGTGCGTGGCGCAAGGCGGCCCGTGACATCGGATTTTTCGGCATCGCGATTGCCGCTCGCCATGCGACCGAAATTGCTCATGTCGAGACCGGCACAGAAGGCGCGCCCTTCGCCCGAAATAACGACCGCGCGCACGGACTTGTCAGCCTTCAGCTTCTCGCCCGTTTCCAGCAAGGCATGGAACATCGCATCGTCGAGCGCATTCATTTTGTCGGCGCGGTGCAGCCGCACATCGGCAACGCCGTCCGTGATCGTCGTGACAATGCGCTCTTCCATGAATTCCTCCCGGGTGCTGTGCTTGTGTTGTTGGCGAGAGTCTTAGCAAGCCGGGGGCTGAAAACAAGGCTGCGTTGCGCATTGGACGGTGAGAAAAAGGAGGGAACGGCATTCGCGCGGGGATGCCCCTGCGGAAGCGCGTCAGGCCGCCGTGGCCGTTCCCGTTCCTGTCCCCGCCCGAAGCCGTGGCGGCAGGATCACGGTTGCGACAGTGCCGCGGCCTTTCTGGCTCTCAAGCCGGAACTCCCCGCGCAGCATGCGAAGGAGCTCCGTCACAAGCGCAAGTCCAAGCCCCGTTCCCTCGAAGGCCCGGTCGAGCCCCGCATCGGCCTGCCAGAAGGGGCGGGCGGCGTTCTCGATTTCCTCTTCCGTCATGCCGATGCCTGTATCGCGCACGCGGATCATCGCCCCTCCGTCTGACGTATGGGCGATTTCGAGCGTCACCGTGCCACCGGCCGGCGTGAACTTCACGGCATTGTTGAGAAGATTGATGAGCACCTGCTTGAGCCGTCGCTCATCTGTTTCAATGACGGGAAAGGGGGGAACTGCATCAAAGACAAGTTGCACCTGCCCCCGTTCCGCGCGGCCCCGCACAATGGCGAGGCAATTTTTGCAGACTCGTGCAAAGTCGATCTGCTGTGGCGAGAGAGAAAATCCTTCAAGCTCGATGCGGGAGAGATCCAGAATATCATTCACCAGCGACAGGAGATGCGTCCCGGCATGGTGAATGTCATGCACGTAGGAGACATAGCGCCTGTCCCCGAGCGGGCCGAACAGCTCGCGCTCCATCGCCTCGGAAAAGCCAAGGATTGCGTTCAGTGGCGTGCGCAGCTCGTGGCTGACATTGGCGAGAAACTCGGTCTTCGCCTTGTTCTCGCGCTCCGCTGCGGAATAAAGCTGTGCTTTTGCAAGCGCCTGAGTGAGCGTGCGCTCGCGCTTGTTTGCCTGAACGCGCATCGCGATCAGACGCCGGCTGTTCCGCAGACGGATTTCCATCGCCAGCACACCGATCACGATTGCCTGAATATTCATGATGGCGAAATGGCGAAAATCGGGTGTGTAAATCGTTGCCGATGTCGCAATCAGCAGCCAGGTCACAGAGGCCGCGAGATAGGAGATGAAGAGGTGCAGGCGGGAGGCAAAGAAAAGACCGGCTCCCACAAAGAGCAGCGCGAAATTGGTGGACTGGCTGATTTCCTGCTCGAGCCACATATGAAGCGCAGAATTGGTGAGTACGACGGCAAAGATGAAAAGCCCTGCCATCCCGGAATAGCTCACTGGCAGGCGGCCTTTGTAAATCGTCAGCGCAACAGCAAGAAACGCCGCCACACCACCAAATGCCGCAAGCAGCATGGTGCTCCGCGCGGAATCGCCCAGCGTGGTCACATGCAGCAATGCGAAAAAGGTGTAGAGCCCCGCGAGGAAAAGCGAGATGGGCAGCAGCGAATCCCGAAACATCGTCGCCAGCTCGCGCTGGGTATGATCATCGGGAAGAGCGGGGGCTTCCTTGGTAGAAAACACAGACAGGTCTCCGGCATATACGCGAACCAGCCGCCCCGCCCATGGCTGTATTCCCGTCTCTGACCGGACAATAGAACGCTGTCGTTAACCGGTACTTAATTTTTGTATCGGCCTCAGCCGCGGCCCCGGTAGGAGGCAACGCCTTGTTCCGGCACCCAGACGCCAGCCGGAAGCTTGCCTTTCTGCCAGAATACGTCGATCGGGATGCCGCCACGCGGATACCAGTAGCCGCCAATCCTGATCCATTTTGGAACAAGCAGCTCTGCCAGCCGCTTGCCGATGGCGACGGTGCAGTCCTCGTGAAAGGCACCGTGATTACGGAAGGACTGCATGTAGAGCTTCAGCGACTTCGACTCAACGAGCCATTTGCCCGGCACATAATCAATGACGAGATGGGCGAAGTCCGGCTGTCCCGTCACCGGGCAGATGGAGGTGAATTCGGGCACGGTGAAGCGCGCGACATAGTTCGTGTCGGGATGCGGGTTGGGCACGCGCTCCAGCAGGGCTTCTTCCGGTGTCGCGGGAATGGCGGTTTCCGCGCCAAGCTGGGTAAGCATCTTCGGGGTGGCCTTGCGCTTCTTTTTCACAGCCATGTTGTCCTCCTAGGCAGCAGCCGGGCCGTCATAAACGCAGCCTTCCCGGCAGGAAGCGCGATGGACCTCCACCCGGGTGATTTCCGGGAGAGGCCCGGAAAGCGCGTTCCATATCCAGATCGCAATATGCTCGAGCGTCGGCAGTTCAAGCCCGCTGATCTCATTGAGAAGATGGTGATCGAGCTTCTCCCGGACAGCCATCACCTCCTGCTCGACATCCTCGAAATGGCGCACAAGGCCCGTATCCGGCGCGGGCTTGCCCGACAGCCAGACGACGACGCGGAAGGAATGCCCATGCATCCGGCGGTTCGGATGGCCTTCCTCCGCATAGGGCAGGAAGTGCGCGGCGTCGAAAAAGAATTCCTTGTAGATCTTCATCACGGGATACCGATCAGCTTGTGTGTCTGGAGGCTGAGCCGCCATTTCGGATGTGCGAGACAATAGGCCGTTGCCGCACGCGTATTCCCCTCCCGCTCCGGCCCGTCCATCGGTTGCAGGAAGAAATGCCGGAACTCAAGCGCCTCAAAGCGCTCCGGCATGGCCTTTTCCTGCGGATAGACGAGCTTCAGTTCGTCGCCTCTTGTTTGTACCAGCACCGCATCTGCCTTCGGGCTGACGCAAATCCAGTCAATGCCCTCGGGCGCTGCGATCGTGCCATTCGTTTCGATGGCAATCTCGAAGCCGCGCGCATGAAACGCCGCGATCAGCGGCGCATCGAGTTGTAGAAGCGGTTCACCGCCTGTGCAGACCACGAAGCGGTCCTTGCTCGACCCGCTCGCCCATGTCCGCTCAACGGCGTCTGCCAGGGCTTCGGCATCACGAAACTTGCCGCCGCCTTCTCCATTCGTCCCGACAAAATCCGTGTCGCAAAACGTGCAGACAGCCGTGGCGCGGTCTTCGTCGCGCCCCGACCAGAGATTGCAGCCCGCAAACCGGCAGAAAACGGCTGGCCGGCCCGCATGGGCGCCTTCACCCTGAAGCGTGTAGAATATTTCCTTCACCGAGTACATGGGCCTCAGCCTTCCGCCGCCACAAAGGCATCATAGCCCCGCGCGCGCAATTCGCAGGCGGGGCAGATGCCGCACCCGTAGCCCCAGTCATGTCGCCGGGTCCGGTCGCCCCGGTAGCAGCTATGGCTCTCTTCTATGATGAGATCGACAAGCGGCTTTCCGCCCAGTTCCTCCGCCAGCTTCCATGTTGCCGCCTTGTCTATCTTCATGAGCGGCGCCTCGATGCAGAAAGGCTTGTCCATGCCGAGGGCAATCGCCTGTTCGAGCGCCGAAAGCGTATCGGCGCGGCAGTCCGGGTAGCCGGAGTAGTCCGTCTCGCACATTCCGCCCACAAGCACATGCGCTCCGCGCCGATAGCCGAGCGCGGCGGCATAGGTGAAGAAGAGCAGGTTGCGCCCCGGCACGAAGGTCGAGGGCAGGCCACTCTCATCCATCTCGATCTCGACATTACGCGTGAGCGCCGTCTCACTGATCTGCCCGAGTTCGGTGAGGGAGAGCATGTGGTCCGGGCCGAGCCTGCTGCGCCATTCAGGAAAAAGGGCTTGTATCCGCCCCAGCAGGCGCAACCGGCACTCAAGCTCAACATTGTGCTTCTGGCCATAGTCGAAGCCGACCGTTTCGACCTCGCCATAGCGGGCAAGCGCCCAGGCCAGGCAGACAGTCGAATCCTGTCCGCCCGAAAACAGCACGAGTGCCTTTTTGCTTGCCAGTTCAGTCATTTATCAACGCTCCGTTCGCGCTGTTGAACAGGAGCCGTCCGCTGTCGTCAAGCGGACAAAGAGAAGCCCCGGAAAAGGCTGCTTTTCCGGGGCTTTGCTTGTCATCCTTGACTTCGGATCAGAACGAGTAGGAAACGCTCGCCATGATGAAGTCACGATCATGTGTGGGGTTGTCGAAGCCGGCACCGAAGATGTTGGTGTAGCTCACATTGCCCCGCCATGTGTTCTGGTAGTCGGCCGAAACACCAAGCGAAATCTGCTTCAGGCCCTGCAGGTAGTTGGCCGTGTTCGGGCCGGGCGAGTTGCCCTGCAGGTCATGGCGCCAGGAAATGCTCGGCGTCAGCGTCAGGGCCGTGCCGAAGGCATTGTTGTAGCTCGGCGCGAAAACGAGACGATAGCCATAGGACATGTCGTCAGCATATTTCGGGTTGGTGATGCCACCCAGCAGCGCCGCGGCACCCGGATTGGCGATACCGCCTTCCGGACCGACGCGATTGAGCGGATACCTGCTGGCATCCTGCACATAGACGAAGCCGGCGTTGAACACGAGCGTCGCGAGATCCGCACGGAAGAACTCTGTGATCGGGTCCGTCGTGCTCCAGAGCTGCACCGCACCGATCTGGCCCTGAATCGCGTCCAGTTCGATCATGTGAACCGTATCCTGGTTCGGACCGGCAGGCGCGAGCGGGCTGGCCGGACCAGCGGACGGGAACAGAACGCCAGTGGCGCCTGTGCCGTCGAGCTGCGACGCATTCTGCGCAACGTCAGAAACGCCAAAGGGCATGTCGGGAGAGTAGGAGATTTCACCCGAAATCGCCGTGCCGTCGAGCGTGGTGGCAAAGCTCGCACCCAGCGTCTCGATGGTCGGGAAGCTGTAGAAGTGCTTGAGTTGGCCTGCCGCATAGCCGAAGGCTGCCTGAAGCGACGCCGCCTGAAGGGCGGGCACCGCCGAGAAGCAGTCCAGTCCCAAACCTGCGCCAGCGACAAACGCACACGCCGATGCCAGATCGTCGGGGCCGGTCGTGAAGCCGAGATAGGGCAGGCGGCTCGTGTAGCGAACGGCATAGAGACCGAAATCCACGCCATCACCCAGTTCTTCGGCGTAGTAGCGGAGTGCCACGCCAAACTGGTCCGTGTCGCTCTCGATCCGGTCGCTGGTGCGCTGCACGGCAATCGGGACGAGCGGATTGGGCGGGAAGGTACCGGGAGGAGCGGCGAGATCAGGATTGTCGATCACCGCATTGAGCAGCGCCGGCAGAGAACCACGGCCGACAATATCGTCGGTCGAGAAGAACGAACCAGCCGGGTCAAGTTCCGTGCGCTCATAGGAGAACTGCCAGAAAGCCTCGACGGAAAGGTTCGGCGTGACAGTGGTCGATGCGAAGATCATCGGCATCGGCGTCAGCGCGTCCTTGAGTTCCGCGCCCGGCGTACGAATGCGAGTAACATCAATGGCTTGGAAGTTATTGATACCCCCCTGGATGAACATGCTCTCACCCCAGTTCAGCACCTGACGGCCGACGCGGAGCGTGGTCTGATGGCCTTCAATATCCCAGCTGCCATAGACGAAGGCATCGAGGACGTCGATGTCGTAATCGAGCTGATCCTTGGCATTCGGGTTCAGGTCACGGAACCGGAGGTCATTTTCGGCATAGACGAAGTCGTAGAAAGCGGTCGGACGGACGAAGAAGCCGTAATTCTCCCATGTGCCCTGAATATCAACAGTCGCCTGCAACGTCTGGTTGATGAAGTCCCACTGGTCGAAGTTCAGGTTGCCGTTGTCGGAGTTGATGCCCGTCGCACGGCCATCGCCATTGCGGCAGCCACCATTGACGAGTGACACCTTCGTGCAGTCACGGTCACTTGTACGCAGCCCGATACCGGCCGAAACCGTCGTATCGACCTGGACATTGAGATCGCCAAAAACGAAAGAAGCCGCCGAGGCGGAAGTAGAAAACAGAAGAGCCGAAGCAAACGCTACGGCAACTGCAGATGCCCCCAACCGATTTTTACGCGAAACCGGTTCGTTCGTGACAGGGGTCATTCCTGTCGATACTATCATTTTTAAGGTTCCTCCCTACTGGATGGATTCTTTTGTTGTCTGCCCCGTGACAGCGGCGGATTGGGCAATGGAGCGGCCGGCTCCGCCGGAACCGGCCCAAGTTTGGTGAGGGATGCTGACCTTTTGCGGGGATCGAGGAGGGATAACCGCGTGGGTCAATCTGTTATGAGTGTAAAGTTTATAGGTGAGAAAAACCTATTAGTAAGGGAATATACTGAAACGGCATATGTGACAAGTGCCGGATCTGCTGTTCTGGGAGGGAAGCGGGTTGAACACCAGAGAACTGTTGCTGAGCATCCTCATGTCGGGACCGGCAACGGGATATGACATCAAGAAGACGATGGAGCAGGACGTCTCGAAGCTGCTGGATGTGAGTCTTTCGAATCTTTATCCGGTGCTGAACGAGCTTGCTGCCGAGGGGCTTGTGACCTTCCAGAAGGTCGAACAGGACAATCGTCCCAATAAAAAAGTCTATGAGCTGACCGAGGCGGGACGGGGAGCGGCGCTCAAGGCACTCATGTCGGGCGATGCAAAGCACCGCATGCGCTCCGAATTCATCTTCATTCTCAGTTACGCTCCCTTCCTGCCGCGTTGGCGGGTGAAGGAACTGCTCGACAAGCGCCTCGCCGAGACCATCGAGGTGCTGAACGATCTTGAGCGGCGTCAGGCAAAGCCGACGCTGCAGGATGGAGAGCGGTTCTGCATCGGTTTCGCAGAGGCGATATTGCAGGCGCAACGCGACTATCTGATGAAGAATTCCGCATCGCTGCTCGCCCGGTGCCCGGACGAGATCGACCAGGTCGCGCCGGCCTGATAGGCAGGGGCTGGACACCTTTATATGTCTGGTGAGCGCCCGGGCTTTGCCGGCCCGGGCTGTTCTGCTTGTTCGGAAGCAGGCTGCAGCCGGGCCGCACGACCCGAAAGTGAATTTGCGCGAATAGCCCCTTTCGCTCGGTGCCACCCTCGGCTATGAAACCCGCGCCGGGTGCAGAGTCCGGTGCCACCTCACCATTGGAAAAATAGAGACGGGACGACATGGCCGCCATCATCGACATTATCGGTCGCGAAATTCTGGACAGCCGGGGCAATCCCACGGTTGAGGTGGATGTACTGCTCGAGGACGGCTCTCTCGGGCGCGCAGGCGTACCGTCGGGTGCTTCGACGGGCGCGCATGAGGCGGTGGAACTGCGCGATGGCGGCTCCCGCTACAAGGGCAAGGGCGTGCAGAAGGCCGTTGCTGCCGTAAACAATGAAATCTTTGATGCGATCGGCGGCATGGATGCGGCGGAGCAGATCCAGATCGACCGCACCATGATCGAACTCGATGGCACGGACAACAAATCTCGCCTTGGCGCGAACGCGATTCTCGGCGTTTCACTTGCGGTGGCGAAGGCGGAGGCGGCCTCGCTCGGTCAGCCGCTCTTCCGTTATGTCGGTGGCCCGGCTGCCCGTGTGCTTCCCGTTCCCATGATGAATATCGTGAATGGCGGCGAGCATGCCGACAACCCGATCGATATTCAGGAATTCATGATCATGCCGGTCTCCGCAGGCTCGATTGCCGATGCGGTGCGCATGGGGTCTGAAATCTTCCACACGCTGCGCAGCGAATTGAAGGCAGCCGGTCACAACACCAATGTGGGCGATGAAGGCGGCTTTGCGCCGAACCTTGCCTCCACGGAGGACGCGCTCGGCTTCATCATGAAGGCGATCGAAAAGGCGGGCTACAAGCCGGGCGATGACATCTTCCTCGCGCTCGACGCTGCTTCCACCGAGTTCTTCAAGGACGGCGTTTACGATCTGAAAGGCGAGGGCCGGAAGCTCGACGCGGGCGGCATGGTCGATTACTGGGCGGAGCTTGTGGGCAAATATCCGATCATCTCCATCGAAGACGGCATGGCCGAAGATGACTGGGAGGGCTGGAAAGCGCTGACAGATCGCATCGGCAGCAAGGTGCAGCTCGTGGGCGACGACCTTTTCGTCACTAACAAGCGCCGTCTGGCAGACGGTATTGCCAAGGGCGTTGCCAACTCGATCCTCGTGAAGGTGAACCAGATCGGCTCCCTGACCGAGACGCTGGAATCCGTCGAGATGGCGCATAAGGCACGCTACACCGCCGTCATGTCTCACCGCTCCGGCGAGACGGAAGACGCCACCATCGCCGACCTTGCCGTTGCGACGAATTGCGGTCAGATCAAGACCGGGTCGCTCGCGCGCTCGGACCGTCTGGCGAAATACAACCAGCTCATCCGTATCGAAGAGGCGCTTGGTCCGTCGGCGGAATATGCCGGTCGCTCTATCCTGAAGGGATAAACAGGCAAAGAACAACGGTTTGAGCAAATCCCGCTTGACCGTTGGAATCGCTATATGATTCCCTCTTGCCTATGAGCAACCATGTCGTGATTCGTCCTTCGCAGCCGCTTCGCCTTCGTCAGGCGCTGGTTCCGTTCATCTGCATCATCGCGCTTGGCTATTTCGCCTATCACGCGGTCTATGGGCGTCACGGCTTCATCTCCTGGCTCGATATCCAGAACCGCATCGACACGCTGGAGCACCAGCTTGCCGAAGTGGAGGCAAAGCGCGCCCAGCTGGACCGGCAAGTGGCGCTGCTCCGTCCCGAAAGCCTCGACCCTGATCTGCTGGACGAGCGGGCCCGGGCGGCGCTGGGTTATGCAAATCCGGGCGAGATCGTGATCTTTCTTGATCCGCCCGCAGGTGCCGCGCGTCCTGCACGCTGATTTTTCGGCCTCCCGCCGCAGCGTTAGTTAACTGGATTTCGGTTAACTCGCTAATCTTTCATTGAAACCAAACATTTATGCTCCACTTTTAAGGTGTGGCAGCGGGTTCATTGAGGCCCGCTCCATGCGCGCATGTCGTCCACCTGAAGAAGTCGAGGTCTCACGATGGCATCTAGCTCCGCCAAACCGGCGCCCCGAAAGACGGGGCCAAAGAAGCAGGCGAAAAAGTCCGTGGACGGACCGACGCCCTTCACGAAGGAGGAAGAGATCAGCGCCTATCGCGAGATGCTGCTGATCCGCCGCTTCGAGGAGAAGGCGGGGCAGATGTATGGCATGGGGCTGATCGGCGGATTTTGTCACCTCTATATCGGGCAGGAAGCGGTCGTCGTCGGAATGCAGATGGCGATTGAAGAGGGGGATCAGGTCATCACCGGCTATCGGGATCACGGCCACATGCTCGTAACCGGCATGGACCCGAAAGGCGTGATGGCAGAACTCACCGGGCGCGAAGGTGGATACTCCAGAGGCAAGGGCGGCTCGATGCATATGTTCAGCCGCGAGAAAAACTTCTTCGGCGGCCACGGCATCGTCGGAGCACAGGTGCCACTTGGCACCGGCATCGCCTTCGCCAATCGCTATGAAGAAAATGGCCGCGTCTGCCTCACCTATTTTGGCGATGGCGCCGCGAACCAGGGCCAGGTCTATGAAAGCTTCAACATGGCCGAGCTGTGGCAACTCCCCGTCGTCTATGTGATCGAGAACAACCAGTACGCCATGGGCACCAGCCTTGCCCGCGCCAGCGCCCAGACAAACCTGTCGAAGCGGGGCGTGAGCTTCAACATTCCGGGCGAGCAGGTCGATGGCATGGATGTGCGCGCCGTACGCGATGCAGGCAGGCGGGCAGTGGAATTCTGTCGATCAGGCAAGGGGCCTTATATCCTTGAAATGATGACCTATCGCTATCGCGGTCACTCCATGTCGGACCCGGCGAAATATCGCGCGAAGGAAGAAGTGAACAAGATGCGCGCCGAACATGATCCGATCGAGCAGGTGCGCGTCCGCCTGCTTGAAAAGAAGTGGCTTTCGGAAGACGACCTCAAGCAGATCGACAAGGAGATCAAGGCTGTCGTCAATGAAGCGGCCGAATTTGCCCAGTCCAGCCCGGAGCCTGATCCGTCCGAACTCTGGACGGATGTTCTTGCCGAGATGGAGGCCTGAGTCATGGCGATCAAAGTGCTCATGCCCGCGCTCTCGCCGACGATGGAGGAGGGCACGCTTGCCAAATGGCATGTGAAGGTAGGCGACGAAGTAAAATCCGGTGACGTGATTGCTGAAATCGAAACCGACAAGGCGACGATGGAAGTCGAAGCCGCAGATGACGGCACCGTCGCAAAGCTGCTTGTCGATGAAGGCACGGAGAATGTGAAGGTGAATGAAGTCATCGCTCTGCTTGCGGGCGAGGGTGAGGACGTCTCCACAGTCGAAAAAGAAGAAGCCCCCGAGAAGGCCACCGCGCCGAAAACGAAACCCGGTCAGGGAGAAGTAACGAGCCGCGAGAGCGGGGAGAAGACGAAGGCCGAGCGCGCTCAACCGAAAGTGGAGGTGAAATCCGATCCGGATATTCCGGAAGGAACGGAATTCGTCACCCAGACTGTGCGCGAGGCGTTGCGCGACGCGATGGCCGAAGAGATGCGCCGCGACGACAGGGTCTTCATCATGGGCGAGGAAGTCGCGCAATATGAAGGCGCCTACAAGGTAACGCAGGGCCTGCTTGCGGAGTTTGGCGACAGGCGCGTGGTCGATACGCCAATCACGGAACACGGGTTTGCAGGGCTTGGCGTCGGCGCGGCTATGGCGGGCTTGCGGCCCATTGTGGAGTTCATGACGTTCAACTTCGCCATGCAGGCGATTGATCAGATCATCAATTCGGCGGCAAAAACGCGTTACATGTCTGGCGGGCAGATGTCCTGTCCCATCGTCTTCCGGGGGCCGAACGGTCCGGCGGCGCGTGTCGCGGCCCAGCACAGTCAGGACTATTCGTCCTGGTACGCCCATATTCCGGGCCTCATCGTTATCGCACCTTATTCTGCATCTGATGCGAAGGGACTCCTCAAGGCCGCGATCCGCGACCCGAACCCGGTGATCTTCCTAGAAAACGAAGTTCTCTACGGCAAGAGCTTCAAGGTGCCGAAGATCGAGGATCACGTCCTGCCCATCGGCAAGGCCCGCGTGATGAAGGAAGGGTCAGACGTCACTATCGTCTCGCACAGCCACGGGCTTACCTATTGCCTTGATGCCATCGAGCAGCTTGAGCAGGAGGGTATCGATGTTGAACTGATCGACCTTCGCACTATCCGCCCGCTTGATATGGACACGATCATTGCATCTGTGAAAAAGACGAACCGTCTCGTGACCGTCGAAGAGACATGGCCCGTCTGCGGTATCGGTGCGGAGATAGCAGCGGAAGTGCAGGCAAAGGCTTTTGACTGGCTTGATGCACCCATTCTGCGGGTAACGCAAAAGGATGTGCCGATGCCCTATGCTGCCAATCTGGAAAGGCTGGCGCTGCCCAGCGCTGAGGAAGTGGTAGAGGCGGTGAAAACCGTCTGCTACCGCTGAGGAGGCGAACATGCCGGTCAACATCCTCATGCCCGCTCTTTCACCGACAATGGAAGAGGGTACACTTGCCAAATGGCATGTGAAGAAGGGCGACAAGGTCAGTGCAGGCGATGTCATCGCTGAAATCGAAACTGACAAGGCCACGATGGAGGTCGAGGCCGTGGACGAGGGCATTATCGGCGACATTCTTGTCACCGAGGGTACCGAGGGCGTCCCTGTCAACGAAGTGATCGCCATTCTTCTCGAAGAAGGCGAGGATGAAAGCGCGCTGAAACACGCGGCTGCACCGGCAAAGCCGGAGAAGAAAGCGGCAGTTGAAAAGCCGGCTGATTCCGAAAGACCAACCGGAAAAGACAAACCCGCGCCGGAAGCAGAGGTGCAAAAGGGCGAGCGCATTTTTGCGTCGCCCCTCGCGCGCCGCATTGCTGCGCAGCAGGGAATTGATCTCGGCCGCATCGAAGGCTCAGGCCCGCATGGCCGCATCGTGAAGGCGGATCTGGAAGGCGCGCCGCGCGGCGAGACAAAATCACCGGAGAAAAAACAGGCGGCGGCTTCCGCGCCCGCCTCGGGCATCGATCCACGCGTCTTCTATGAAGAAGGCACTTATGAAGAGGTGCCACTGGACGGGATGCGCAAGACGATTGCGCGGCGGCTTACGCAAGCTATGCAGGAGATACCGCATTTCTATCTGACGGTGGATTGCAGGCTCGATGAACTGCTGGGCGCTCGCGCAAGGCTCAACGAGGAAGCACCGGAAGGCGTGAAACTTTCCGTCAATGATTTCCTCATCCGCGCTGCCGCGCTCGCGCTGGTCAAGGTGCCGGATGTGAATGTGAGCTTTGCGGGCGATGCGCTACTGAAGCACAAATCCGCCGATATCGGCATTGCTGTCGCCATTGATGGCGGTCTCATTACGCCGATCATTCGCAATGCCGAGAAGAAGGGGCTTGTCGAGATATCCCAAGAAGCAAAGTCGCTTTCCGTTCGCGCCCGCGACAAGAAGCTCAAGCCTTCCGAGTATGAGGGCGGCAGCTTCTCCATTTCCAATCTCGGCATGTTCGGTATCAAGCATTTTACCGCCGTCATCAACCCGCCTCAGGCGGCAATTCTCGCCGTGGGCGCAGGGGAGGAACGCCCCGTTGTGAAGAACGGTAAGGCCAAGGTTGCGACGGTGATGACGGTCACCCTGTCCTGCGACCATCGCGCGATTGATGGCGCGTTGGGCGCACGCTTTCTCGATGCTTTCAAATCCTATGTAGAATATCCGGCAAGGATGCTTCTGTGATGGCGGAAAATTATGATGTCGTGGTGATCGGCTCCGGTCCCGGCGGCTATGTTGCGGCGATCCGCGCGTCGCAGCTAGGTCTTAAAACCGCGATTGTGGAACGCGATGCGCTGGGCGGCATCTGCCTCAACTGGGGCTGCATCCCGACCAAGGCGCTGCTCCGCTCCGCCGAGATTTACGAGACGATGCAGCATCTCGGTGACTATGGCCTCAAGGCTGAAAAGATTACCTATGACGCCGAGGCTGTGGTGAAGCGGAGCCGGGATGTGGCAGCACAGCTTTCATCCGGCGTCACTTTCCTGATGAAGAAGAACAAGATCGACGTGATCGAAGGAACGGGAAGACTTGCTGGAAAGGGCAAGATCGCCGTTGAGGGAAAAGATGGCAAGTCGCGCGACATATCCGCGAAGAACATCATTCTTGCCACCGGCGCACGCGCGCGGGTGATTGAAGGGCTGGAACCGGACGGCAAAACCGTCTGGAGCTACCGCGAAGCAATGGTACCGAAGGCAATTCCGAAATCGCTGATCGTGGTCGGCTCGGGTGCCATCGGTATCGAGTTTGCGAGCTTTTACCGCGCCTTCGGTGCTGAGGTTACGGTGGTCGAGGTGCTGGACCGCATTCTCCCGGCTGAAGACGAAGATATTTCCAAAGAGGCCGCCCGTGCCTTCAAGAAGCGCGGCATCCGCATCCTCACAGGGGCCAGGATCGACAAGACGGATATTTCCGCCAAGGGCGCGAAGATGGAAGTCAGGATTGGCGACAAGAACGAAGTGCTTGAGGCAGAGAAAATCATCTCGGCTGTCGGCATTGTCGGCAATGTTGAAAATCTTGGTCTCGAAGAAGCGGGCATCAGGATCGAGAAAACCCATGTCGTCGTAAATGAATGGCTGGAGACAGGCGTGAAGAATGTTTACGCCATCGGCGATCTCGTTGGCCCGCCCTGGCTTGCGCATAAGGCGAGCCATGAAGGTGTGCTCGCGGCAGAGCGGATTGCGGGTGTGAAGAACCTTCACCCGCTAGACACACGACGCATCCCCGGTTGCACCTATTCAACGCCCCAGATCGCGAGCGTCGGTCTTACCGAAGCAAAAGCGAAAGAGCAGGGGCATGAAGTGAACGTCGGCCGTTTCCCCTTCAAGGCGAATGGCAAGGCCATCGCGCTTGGCGAGACAGGCGGCTTCGTCAAAACCATCTTTGACGCGAAAACGGGTGAACTTCTCGGCGCACATATGATCGGCCCGGAAGTCACCGAGCTTGTCCAGGGTTATGGCATTGCGATGACACTGGAGACGACCGAAGCCGAACTCATGCAGACTGTCTTCCCACATCCGACGCTTTCCGAAGCAATGCATGAAGCCGTACTCGACGCCTATGGCCGCGTCCTCCATACTTGATCCAGGGGATTAATAGGGGGGGATCAAGTGAGTACTGAACCGAAGAAAGCCGCATCGGCGGCCATGCCGAAGAATGCTGTCGTGATCCTGCTCGACAGCCTCAACCGGCATATGCTGGGTGCTTATGGCGGCGTGGAGTTTGCGACGCCAAATCTCGATCGCTTCGCGGCCCGCGCCACGCGCTTCACGCGCCACTTCACCGGCTCGCTTCCCTGCATACCCGCCCGTCACGACATTCTTTGCGGTGCGCTCGATTTTCTCTGGCGTCCCTGGGGCTCGGTCGAGCTTTGGGAAGATGCCATTACCTATGAGCTGCGCAAGAAGGGTGTGGTGACGCAGCTGATTTCCGATCACCCACATCTCTTCGAGACGGGCGGCGAGAATTATCACGTTGATTTCACTGCCTGGGATTACCAGCGCGGCCATGAGGGAGATCCGTGGAAGACGCGGCCCGATCCGAGCTGGGCAGGCGCGCCGAACTTCATGCGCAAGCACATGCCCTATGATGACTCGCGCGGCTATTTCCGGGGCGAGGAAGATTTCCCCGGCCCCCGCACCATGAGTGCGGCAGCGCGCTGGCTGGCGGAGAATGCGGGCCATCACGAACGCTTCATGCTGTTCGTGGATGAGTTCGATCCGCATGAGCCATTCGACACGCCGGAGCCCTATGCCTCCATGTATGACCCGGACTGGGAAGGCCCACATCTCATCTGGCCGCCCTATGTGCAGGGCGGTATCGCCAGGGGCGTAATCGATGAGCGGCAGGCACGCCAGCTACGCGCGTCCTATGGCGGCAAGCTCACCATGATCGACAAATGGTTCGGCCGTATATTGGATGAACTCGACCGAAAGAATCTCTGGGATGATACGCTGGTCATTCTGTGTACGGATCACGGCCACTATCTCGGAGAGAAAGATATCTGGGGCAAGCCCGGCGTGCCGGTCTATGAACCG
Organism: Parvibaculum sp.; assembly: GCF_049672805.1. Lineage (GTDB taxonomy): Bacteria > Pseudomonadota > Alphaproteobacteria > Parvibaculales > Parvibaculaceae > Parvibaculum. The sequence continues at coordinate 8,624 of NZ_JBATWS010000120.1, read as the reverse complement.
CTGGGCCATATTCCGCTGCTGATTGCGCATCCCGGCATTGCCCCCGGCACATGCGATGCGCTGACGACAAGCGTTGATCTCTTCGCAACGCTTGCCGACTGTTTCGGCGTCGAGGTCCGCCAGCGGACACACGGCCGTTCGCTCCTGCCGCTGATGCGCGGGGAGACAGGCAGCGTGCGGGATTGGCTGCTTACCGGCGTATGGGGCAGGGAGGTCCACTATATTGACGGGCGCTACAAATATGCCCGCAGCCCTGCCGGAGATAACGCCCCGCTCAGCATGATGTCGAACCGCTGGTCCACCATGCCGACACATATGCTGACCCGCGAGCAGGAACTGCCCCTGCCGGATGAGCGCGCCTTTCTGGACCGGATGCCCGGCAGCAATGTCCCCGTCATCCATCAGCAATGGCAGAAGGGCGACATGGTGCCTTACTGGGCCTTTGCAAAGTTTTCCGGCCACCATCTTTACGACTTGCTGGAAGACCCCGGCGAAGAACAAAACCTCGCAGGAACGGCCGCGGAAAAGGAGAGTGCTGAAAGGTTACGGGCGGCGCTGGTCGAGCTCGAGGCACCGCAGACCCAGTTCCAGCGGCTTGGCCTCTGACCGGGCGCGCCGGTCCGGAGATAATTTGTTCAGCAATAGGCGGTATGCTCCTTCCCCGGAGGTGGCCTCATGACGATATGGCATGGTGCACGGGTGGAGGAAAAAGGCATTGATTATGCCGTGCGAGAGGTGGAGACGCCGTCCCACCCTCACAGCCAGCAAATGCTCGCCTATTGGGAGGAGCGCAGGCAGCCCGACGGGCTGATGCCGCGCGCCGCGTTCGACCCGCTTGATATGCCAAGGCTGATGGGCGGCATGTTCGTGGTAGAGCCGGTAAACGGCGGCACCGACATGCGTTATCGCCTTGTCGGCGCCGAGAATGAACGCCGCCTTGGCCGCAAATTCACCGGCGAACTCTTCACTGATTGCTACCTGCCGGATATGGCGGCGGATCAGATCGCGCTTCTCAATCGCGTCATGAATAAGCGAAAGCCCGCCTTTCTGCAGGGCTGTTTCCTTGGGCTTGATGTGGAACACGTCCATTACGAGGCGATTTACCTGCCGGCGGTGGACAAGGACGGCGGCTTGCAGGTGATAGGCGGCCTGTTCGAGCTTCCAGCCCCTGAGAAATGACGGAAATCCGCCTTATTTGCTTGAATCGGGCTGAGCCGTTATCCATGTTCCTAGCGTAACAGCCCGTCAGGACTCATGGTCACCATCCTGAATACAGTGCAGCCGGACACAGCCCGGCCCCGGCACCCAGAAAAGGCGAACAGGCCGGATACGCCCGTGCTGCGCAAGCCCGAGTGGATTCGTGTCCGTGCGCCCGGCTCCCCGGTCTATGCCGAGACGAAGCAGATCGTTCGTGAGAACGGGTTGGTGACGGTATGTGAAGAGGCAGGCTGCCCCAATATTGGCGAGTGCTGGACGCAGAAGCACGCAACCATGATGATCATGGGCGACACCTGCACGCGCGCCTGTTCCTTCTGCAATGTGAAGACCGGCCTGCCGGAGCCGCTTGATGCGGATGAGCCGGAGCGTGTGGCTAATGCCGTCGAGAAGCTCGGCCTCCGTCATGTGGTGATCACCTCGGTTGACCGTGACGACCTTGCGGATGGGGGCGCGCAGCATTTCGTGGAAGTGATCGAAGCGATCCGCCGTCGCTCTCCCGGCACGACGATCGAGATTCTGACGCCGGACTTCCTGCGCAAGGAAGGTGCGCTGGAAAAGGTCGTGGCGGCAAAGCCCGATGTCTTCAACCACAATCTTGAAACGGTGCCGCGGCTCTATCTGAACATCCGCCCCGGCGCGCGCTATTTCCACTCGCTGCGCCTTCTTCAGCGGGTGAAGGAACTGGACCCCACGATCTTCACCAAATCCGGCATCATGGTTGGCCTTGGTGAAACGCGGGAAGAAGTATTGCAGGTGATGGACGATATGCGTTCGGCCAGCATCGACTTCCTGACCATCGGCCAGTATCTCCAGCCGACGCGCAAGCATGCCGCGATCGACCGTTTTGTAACGCCGGAAGAGTTCAAGTCTTATGAGCGCATCGCGCGCACCAAGGGCTTCCTGCTCGTATCGGCAAGCCCGCTGACGCGCTCCTCCTATCATGCAGACGAGGGCTTTGCTCGTCTTCGTGCAGCGCGGAACGCCTCTCTCCCGCAGGGATAGTCTCATGGCTGCGCATGAGCAGACCCGCGACGTGCCTTACCGCCCGGACGATATGTTTGCGCTGGTGGCGGGCGTTGATCGATACCCGGAATTTCTTCCCTGGTGCAATGGCGCTCGCATTCGCCGCCGTGATAAGCAGGGTGAGAATGAGGTGCTGGTTGCCGACCTGATCGTATCCTACAAAGTGTTTCGTGAGCAGTTCACCAGCCGCGTGACGCTCAATCCGGCAGAGCGCCGCATCGACGTTGCCTATGTACAGGGCCCGTTCAAATATCTGCACAATAACTGGCACTTCGAGGCGCTGCCGGGCGGCGGCACGCGCATCCACTTCTTCATTGATTTCGAGTTTCGCAGCGCCACGCTCGAAAAGATGATCGGTGCGGTCTTCTCGCGTGCTTTTGCGAAGATGATGCAGGCTTTCATTGATCGCGCGGAGGCGCTTTATGAAGTGGACCCTGCGATCAGCCCGGCATCAGCATCGATGGCTACATCATCCGTCGCATCAGATTGAGCGCAACTTCCACGCTTTTGAGCCGGATTTCCTCACGGCCTATGTCGCCAAAAAGCTGCATCTCGTGAAGGATGCTGCGACCTGCCCGTGCTGCGCCGAAATGTACAAGACCAACCGGCTTCATCGGCGTGCCGCCACCCGGCCCGGCAACACCTGTGACCGAGACAGCGATGTCAGCTCTGGAGTTTTTCAACGCGCCTTCTGCCATTGCGCGCGCAACCGGCTCTGACACCGCGCCAACATCCGCGATGAGGTCGCCGGGAACGCCGAGCATGTCACGCTTGGCTTCATTGGAATAGACAACGAAGCCGCGCTCCACCACGTCCGATGAACCCGCAATTTCCGTCAGCAAGCCCGCGATCAGCCCGCCGGTGCAGCTTTCGGCTGTCGCAACTTTCAGCTTTGCCTCGCGGGCATCGACAAGGGTCAGTTCGGCGAGGTGGATGAGGCGGCGCGGAAACATGCTCATGAGACAACCGTCCATAGAAGGTCGAAAACGAGATAGGCGAGGATCGCCATAAGAGCGGCCAGCATGTCATCAATCATGACACCAAAACCACCCTTGAAGCGCCGCTCTGCCAGACGGATCGGCCAGGGTTTCAGAATGTCGAAGAAGCGGAAAATGACAAAAGCGGCAATGAATCCCTCGGCTGTGGCGGGCAGGGCTGCGACGACGAGCCAGACAGCCGCCACTTCGTCAATCACGATTTCGGGTGCATCATCCTTTTGAGCCGCAACGCAGTAAAGCCCCGCCGCCCGGATACCCACGGCAAAAACAAGAAGCGCCGCCAGCGCAAGAACGAGCGGGCCGCCTGCCCACTCAATCGCAAAGGCGAAGGGAAGGGCAGCAAGCGTGCCCCATGTGCCGGGAGCAGGGCGAAGAAGACCAGAGCCGAACCATGTCGCCGCCAGCGCAGCAGGGTGATGGAGAGGAAGGGTGGGCGGCAAGGCGGTGAGGCGGATCATCGCGTCACCGGAAGCGAAGCGTTGCAACGGCCTGCGCCGCCACGCCTTCGCGTCGGCCGGTGAAGCCGAGTTTCTCGGTGGTTGTTGCCTTCACGCTCACGCGCTCCCTGACGATACCGAGAATATCTGCAACACGCTCGCGCATCCTGTCCGTATGCGGAGATATTTTCGGCGCCTCAAGGATCAGCGTCACATCGACATTGGAAATGACCGCGCCAGCCTTTGCGGCCAGTTCTGCCGCGTGGGCGAGGAATATGTCGGAGGCAGCGCCTTTCCATTGCGGGTCGCTCGGCGGAAAATGCTGGCCGATATCGCCCGCGCCAAGCGCACCGAGAATGGCATCCGTCAGCGCGTGCAACCCGGCATCGGCATCGGAGTGTCCGACCAGCCCGGCGTCATGCGGGATCTGCACGCCGCAAAGCCAGACATGATCGCCCGGCCCGAAACTATGCACGTCATAGCCCATGCCTGTCCGCGTTTCGCCGCTCTGCATCAGCATCCGTTCTGCCCGGTCAATATCTGCCGCACTGGTGATCTTGAAATTGTTCTCATCCCCTTCGACAAGCGCAACCTCCATGCCCGACGCTGCGGCTACGGCCACATCATCCGTGTAGTCAGCACCCGCTGCCTGCCGATGGGCGGCAAGAATGGCATCGAAGTGGAAAGCCTGCGGCGTCTGCGCACGCCACAGTCCGTCGCGCGGAATGGTGTCGCCCGCCATGCCGCATACTCCGCGCCGGACCGTATCGGTCACGGCAAGGGCCGCCAGGGCGCCCTCATGCCTGTCCAGCGCCCCGATGCAGTCTGAAATCAGCCCCGCGCTAACGAAGGGCCGGGCAGCATCATGAATGAGCACGCGGTCGGGAGCACACTCAGCCGCAAGCGCCTCCAGTCCCGCGAGAACGGACGCCTGCCGCGTTGCCCCGCCATGCGTCGCGGGGAGCAGTTTTGGCACACCCGCAGACGCCTCCCCATAAGCGGCTTCGTCATCCGGGTGGATGACCGTCAGGATAGAGGAAATCCCCGGATGGTCGGCAAAGGCCGCAAGGGTCCGCCTGAGCGCCGGCACCCCGGCCAGCAGGCGATATTGCTTGGGCGCGCCCGGCCCGGCACGGCTGCCGCGACCGGCCGCCACGATCAGCGCGGCGACTTTCATATCTGCTCGTTTCGCACCCCAAATGCCGCAGTGCAAGCGATTTGCCTTGCCGAAACTTTAGGCAGGAAGTATTTTGTTCAAAATTTGTGCAATCTCTCTCGGTGCCTATAGTTTGACCATATCCATCGGCTCCCACACCCTCCCAAACCCTGTGCTTCTGGCACCCATGGCGGGGGTGACCGATCTGCCCTTCCGCCGGGTCGCGCACCGGCTAGGGGCGGGGCTTGTCGTCTCTGAGATGGTGGCAAGCGACGAACTGGTGCGGGCAAGGCCGGATGTGGTGCGCCGTGCAGCAGGCGCTGGCGAGTTCACGCCGCTCTCAATCCAGCTTGCGGGGCGGGAAGCGCGCTGGATGGCGGAGGGGGCCAGGGTCGCCGCGGCGGCAGGGGCCGACATCATCGACATCAATATGGGCTGCCCCGCAAAGCAGGTGACATCCGGCCTTTCGGGCTCGGCCCTCATGCGCGATCTCGACCATGCGCTGGGGCTGATCGAGGCAACGGTCGGCGCGGTTGACCTGCCCGTCACACTGAAGATGCGCACGGGCTGGGATGACGCGACCCGCAACGCACCGGAACTTGCCTCCCGCGCCGAAGCGGCGGGCGTGAAGCTCGTCACCGTGCATGGCCGCACCCGCTGCCAATTCTATAAGGGCAGGGCGGACTGGAACTTCATCGCCGAAGTGAAAAAGGCTGTCTCCATTCCCGTGGTCGCGAATGGCGATGTGACGAGCGAGGAAGATGCGCGCAGCATCCTTGACGCTTCCGGCGCCGATGCGGTGATGGTCGGTCGCGGCGCGCAGGGGCGTCCCTGGTTCCTCGCGCAGATCGCTCACTTCCTGAAGACAGGCAACAAGCTCCCCGCGCCGTCATGGAGCGAGCAGGGCGAGATCGTCGCCGCACATTACCGCGACATGATAGATCACTATGGCGAAGGCCTCGGCATCCGCGTCGCGCGAAAGCATCTCGTCTGGTATCTCGAAGAGGCGTCGCGCCGCTTCCCCGAAGAAGCAATGGAAACGAAGCGAAAAATCGTGCGGATGAGCGAGCCAGCCGCCGTGCTGGAAGCTCTTGCTGCTTTCTATCGCTGTGCAGCGGAAGCGGAGCCAGCCGAAAACAGAAAGCGGGAGGCCGCGTGATGCAGCAGAACTTTTCCGCCGCCGGTGTACCCGAAGCGCATGTCATCCTGAAGTCGATGCCGCATCCGGTTATCCTGCTCAACCGCGATCTCGCCATTGAGTATGTGAATGACAGCGCGGAAGAGTTTTTCGCGGCAAGTTCAGCGCTGCTGCTCGGCCATCCGCTGAAAGAGATTGTCGCCTTTGGCAGCCCGCTCATCGCGCTGATCGAACAGGTCTTCGAGCGCGGCGTCTCGGTGAATGAATACGGCGTCGAGATCGGCACGCCGCGTATCGGGGATCGTCTCGTCGATATTCAGGTGACACCGCTGACCGAATATCCGGGCCATGTATTGCTGCTGCTTCAAGCGCGCACCATGGCGCAAAAGATGGACCGGCAATTGACGCATCGCGGCGCGGCGCGCTCCGTCACCGGCATGGCCGCGATCCTCGCACATGAAATCAAGAACCCGCTTTCCGGTATTCGCGGTGCGGCCCAGCTTCTCGAATTGTCAGCCCCGCTTGATGACAAGACGCTGACGCGTCTCATCTGCGAGGAAACAGACCGCATCTGCAAGCTTGTGGACCGGATGGAGGTCTTCTCCGACGAGCGCCCCATCCCGCGCGAGCCGGTGAACATTCACCTTGTTCTCGGCCATGTGAAGCAGCTCGCACTGACGGGCTTTGCGCGCAACATCCATATTGTCGAGGAATATGACCCCTCGCTGCCGCCTGTTCTTGGCGATAAGGATCAGCTCATTCAGGTCTTTCTCAATCTGCTGAAGAATGCCGCCGAGGCGATTGACGGCGCGAGTGACGGCGAAATCATCCTCACCACCGCTTACAGGCCCGGCGTGCGCCTTTCCATGCCTGGCAGCCGCGACCGCGTGAGCCTGCCGCTTGAAATCTGCGTAATCGATAACGGGCCGGGTGTGTCAGATGATCTGATGGAACATCTCTTCGATCCGTTCGTGACGACAAAATCTTCCGGCACCGGACTTGGTCTTGCGCTTGTCGCAAAGATCATCGGCGATCATGGCGGCATCATCGAATGTGAATGCGCGCCGCGTCGAACGACTTTCCGTGTGCTGCTGCCTATGCATACAAGCGCCGTGGCACATGATCATGCCCCCACGCGCACAGGAGAGGTCCATGCCTAGCGGAACCATTCTTCTTGCGGATGACGATACGGCGATCCGCACCGTTCTCAATCAGGCACTCGGCCGCGTCGGATATGATGTGCGAGCCACAGGCAATGCCGCCACCCTCTGGCGCTGGGTGAGCCAGGGGGAGGGTGATCTCATCATCACCGATGTGGTGATGCCGGATGAAAATGCCTTCGACCTCATTCCCCGCATCAAACGCGCGCGCCCCGAAATCCCGATCATCGTGATGAGCGCACAGAACACGCTCAAGACCGCAATCACGGCGGCGGAGCGCGGCGCCTACGAATATCTGCCGAAGCCATTTGATCTTAACGAGCTGATCCGAGTGGTGGACAGGGCGATGACCGCGCCGCGTGAGCCGGGCATTGCGCGCCAGCAACCGGAAGAAGACGAAAAGATTCCGCTGATCGGCCGCTCTCCCGCCATGCAGGACATTTACCGCGTTCTCGCGCGGCTCATGCAGACGGACCTCACCGTGATGATCTCGGGCGAGAGTGGCACCGGCAAGGAGCTCGTTGCGCGTGCGCTGCATGATTATGGCCGCAGGCGGAACGGCCCCTTCGTTGCCGTGAACATGGCCGCGATCCCGCGTGAGCTGATCGAAAGCGAACTCTTCGGCCATGAGAAAGGCGCTTTCACCGGCGCAAGCCAGCGTGCCACGGGCCGCTTTGAGCAGGCAGAAGGCGGCACGCTTTTCCTCGATGAAATCGGCGACATGCCGATGGAAGCGCAGACGCGCCTTCTGCGCGTGTTGCAGCAGGGGGAATACACGACAGTCGGCGGCCGCACGCCCATCAAGACCGATGTGCGCATCGTCGCAGCGACAAACCGCGACCTTCGCCAGCTCATCAATCAGGGGCTTTTCCGCGAAGACCTTTTCTTCCGGCTGAATGTCGTGCCCATCCGCCTGCCGCCGCTGCGGGAGCGTTCCGAGGACGTGCCTGATCTCGTGCGCCATTTTCTCGGTCAGGCAGAGGATGAAGGCCTGCCGCCGAAGATGATTGATGCGGAGGGGATGGAGCTGCTTCGCCGCTATCGCTGGCCGGGCAATGTGCGTGAGCTGGAAAATCTCGTGCGCCGCCTTGCTGCCCTCTACACCGAAGAGACCATCGGCGCCTCGATCCTTGAGGCGGAACTCGCCGAGCCGGATTTCGGCAAGCCTGCCGAAGAGCCTGTCTCGGACGAGCCTCTGTCTGCCGCTGTCGAGAGAACCCTTAACCGCATTTTCGCCGCGCATGGGGACGAGTTGCCACCCCCCGGCCTTTATGACCGCGTGCTGCGGGAACTCGAAAAGCCGCTCTTCAGCATGACGCTCGCCGCCACGCGCGGAAACCAGATCAAGGCGGCCCACCTCCTCGGCATCAACCGCAACACGCTCCGCAAGAAGATCCGTGACCTCGACATTCAGGTCATCCGCGGCCTGAAGTAAGGGACGAAACGGCCTTCCGCCTGCGCCCGCATCCCGCCCTGGTGATGTAAACCCGCAAC
>NZ_JBATWS010000119.1:0-3984 GCF_049672805.1 Parvibaculum sp. | reverse complement strand
GCTCACTGCAGTTTCCGTTGCTTGCCTCACGCTTTACGACATGGCGAAAGCTGTCGATCGCAGCATGACGATCAGCGATATTCGGCTCACGGAAAAATCCGGCGGTGCATCCGGCGATTACAAGGCGGAGTGACGGATGGGGAAGCAGCCTCTTCTTCCTGTTTCAGAGGCGCGGTCGCGCATTCTCGCCTCGCTGCATCCCACGCCGATTGAAACCGTTCCCCTTTCACAAGCCCTTGGCCGCATTCTTGCTGAAGAGGTAGTCGCGCGGCGGACACAGCCGCCCGCCGATCTTTCGGCGATGGATGGCTATGCGGTGAAGGCAGCTGATGTGGTAACCGTTCCTGTGCGGCTCAGGATTGTCGGCGAAGTGCCCGCAGGCGGTGCCTATGGCGAGGAACTGAAAGCGGGTGAGGCGGTGCGCATCTTCACTGGCGCGCCCTTGCCGCGCGGTGCGGACAGCATCGTCATTCAGGAAGACACCGAGCGCGATGGCGATATCGTCACCGTGAAGGAGAGCGTGGCACGCGGCCATTATGTGCGGCCCATGGGGCTTGATTTCCGCAGCGGTGATCCGGGTCTCCTCGCCGGACGAAAACTTTCTCCCGCCGACATTGCCTTTGCAGCGGCGATGAACCAACCGCTTCTTTCAGTGCACAAGCGGCCCGTGATTGCCTTCTTCTCGACCGGCGACGAGCTTGTGCCGCCCGGTGCAGAGCCCGGCCCGAGCCAGATCATCTCCGCCAATAATGACGGCCTTGCCGCACTCATTCTCGAGGCTGGTGGTGAGCCGCTTGATCTCGGTATCGTACCCGACAGGATTGAGGCCATTCGCAGGGCCGCCGACCGCGCCCGCAGCGCCGACATGCTGGTTACGCTCGGCGGCGCTTCTGTCGGTGAGCATGATCTGGTGCGCGAGGCGCTCGCGCCTTCGGGCCTCGATATCGATTTCTGGAAGATTGCGATGCGCCCCGGCAAGCCGCTGATGTATGGGCGGTTTGGTGATCTGCCCCTGCTCGGCCTGCCGGGAAATCCTGTATCTGCGCTGGTCTGCGCAACGCTTTTCCTGAAGCCCGCCATTGCCCGCCTTCAGGGCGGTGAGACGGCGCAGGCACTCACCCTCGCCCGACTCGGCGCCGCACTTCCCGCCAATGGCATCCGCGAGGACTACATCCGCGCTGCCCTCAACCATGTGCCAGGGGAGCTTCCTCTCGCCACGCCCGACGCGATTCAGGAGAGTTCCATGCTCTCCGTGCTTTCTCGCGCGGGCTGTCTCGTGGTGCGCGCGCCGCAAGCCGCGCCCGCCCAAGCCGGTGATATTGTTACGATTTTGCCCCTTCGCGCCTGACTTATCCACAATTGCGCTTGACAGGTTTCCGAGAACCAAACTAGAACAAGACAGAGCGTTTTTGTTTTGTTCCGAAGGTCGTTTCCGGCCTTCAGAGGGCATGAGGGGCTGGAATCGATGCTGACGCGCAAGCAACACGAACTGCTGATGTTCATTCATGAGCGGATCAAGGAGGGCGGCGTCTCCCCGAGCTTCGATGAAATGAAGGAAGCGCTCGACCTTCGCTCGAAATCGGGCATCCACCGTCTCATCACCGCTCTTGAGGAACGCGGCTTCATTCGCCGCCTGCCTCATCGCGCCCGCGCCCTTGAAATCATCCGCCTCCCGGACGCTGCCTCGCCGAGCCTTGCCGTTTCGCGCGGCCGGGGCTTCTCGCCCAGCGTCATTGAAGGCGGTGCCCAGAAGACATCAACATCGAGCCGCGATCTCGTCCCCGCGCGCGACAGCGGCGATTCCATGAGCATTTCCGTCATGGGCCGGATTGCCGCCGGCACACCCATCGAGGCGTTGCAGGAGGAAAGCCATCAGGTCAGCGTGCCGCTCAGCCTTCTCGGTTCCGGCGAACATTACGCGCTTGAGGTGAAGGGCGATTCGATGATCGAGGCCGGCATTCTTGATGGCGACACGGTTCTCATTCAGCGCTGCGACACGGCCAATAGCGGTGACATTGTTGTCGCGCTGGTTGACGGATATGAAGCGACGCTAAAGCGCCTCCGCCGCAAGGGGGATTCCATCGCGCTTGAAGCGGCGAACCCGGCCTATGAGACGCGCATCTTCGGTCCTGACCGTGTGAAGGTTCAGGGCAAGCTGGTCGGCCTGCTCCGTCGCTACTGACCTCACCGTGTTCTTTGCACCCAGGGGCGGTCACCGCGCATGTCGCGCGCGGTGAGGATGTCAAATCCGCCATCTGCGTTGAACCGGATCATCGTCGCGCCGTTTCTCCAGAAGAAGAAATAGTCGAGAAGAAGCTCCGCGCCGCATTCCTCCTGCATGTGGCGGGATACGGGCACGCGGGAAATCACGATATCGGCCTTCCCACAATCATCCGCCACCGCATCAACCGAATAGGCAAAGGCGATCGCGGGCCGTCCCGGTACCGCATGGATGCAGCCGCTTCTGTCGCATTTCATATCGGGTGATCTGACAGCGGTGCGGAGTCGGCGGTCATCTGCATCATGCCGCAGCCATTGCTCCGCCGTGTACCGAGGTGTGGCGGAAGTCAGCACAAGTTTTCCGTCTGCACCTCGTGCAGCAAAGAGTGCCGCATCGCGGTCCACCCAAATGTCAGCTTTGGGCGCGCTTCCCCAGAGAAGCAGCCCCGCCGCAATCGGCAAAAGCCCTGCAAGCCGCCATCTCTCACGCCAGAGCGAAAGCCACAACCCGCCGAGCACGGTGAGCACCAACGCGGTAAAAGGCGCATCGGCAAGCAGCCTGTCGGCACCACCCCAGCTTGCCACTTCGTGCGAAACAACAAGCATCGCATCGACGCCTTTCCCCATCAGCCAGAGCGCGGGCGCATCAAGACCGAAAGGCATGAGGATCAGCGCAAGCAGCGCCATGGGCATGACAATGACGCCGACAATCGGCATGGCGCCCATATTGCCCGCAAGCCCGTAAAGGGCGACACGGTTGAAGTGGAAGGCCGCGATGGTGCCCGTCGCCGCCCCTGCAACGAGGCTCGTCACCGCAATGCCGAGCACATAAAGCAGCGCCCTTTGCATCAACGATACACCGCCAAATCCTTGCGGATTCTGCATCCAGCGTCGCGCAAGGCTGCTCTCATAAAAGGCCGTCAGCGCAATCACCGCAGCAAAGGACATCTGGAAGCTCGCACCGATCAGGCTTTCAGGTCGCCATAGCAGGATGAGAATGGCCGCCAGCATTACATTCCGCAGGCTGATTGCCGGACGATCCATGAGGACGGCGATGAAGGCCAGCGAGATCATGATCCAGGCGCGCTGCGTTGCGATCTCTGCACCTGAAATGGCGAGGTAGAAAGTGCCGCCAAGGATGGCGAGGCCCGCCGCCCATTTCTTGATCGGATAGCGCAGCGCAAGGTTCGGGATCAGCGCAAGGCAGAGGCGCGCCACCCAGAAGAGTGAGCCCGCAAAGAGCACCATGTGCAGGCCGGAAATCGAAAGCACATGATAAATGCCGGATGCTCTCAGCTCTTCCGACACCTCATCCGGGATGCTCGCCCGCTCCCCGTTTATGAGCGCGGCGGCAACCGCGCCGCTCGTCCCGCCGATCACCCCGCGCACCCTGTCGCCAATCGCCATGCGGAGCGAGGCGAGCCATGTTGAGGTGGTTTCCGGCGCTTCAATTTCGCGGGGCACGGTATAGGCAAAACCCACCGCGCCGATTCCCTCAAACCAGGCCTGCCGCGCGAAGTCGAAACCATGCGGCAGGACAGGCTCGGGCGGTGGCATCAACCGGGCACGCAAACCCACCACGGCACCTGGCCGCAGCGCGGAGTTCTTCACGCGAATATTGAGCCGCACCTTTTGCGGCATCTTTCCGGGCGGCAGTCCGGCGAAGGAATGAAGCTCGATGATTGCTCTGAATGCGCCTCCCTCATCCTTCTCGGCGCTCAGGACAGTGCCGGTCAGCTCGCCTGCCATTGCCCGTTCCAGAAC
>NZ_JBATWS010000118.1:0-2136 GCF_049672805.1 Parvibaculum sp. | reverse complement strand
GGCAAGGGCAGCCGCAACCTCCGGCACGCTTCCATTCGCGTTCACAAAAGAAGCAAGCCGCTCACGCGCATAGGGAAAGAGAACCTCATGCACAAAGACGAGCGGTGTCGTCGTCCCTTCGATATCCGTGACGATGGCGCGATAGCGGCTCATGCCGCGCTCTCGAATTTCGGGAAGCGCGACGCAATATCATCACCCGTGAAATGGCCGACCCATCCCTCAGGCGTGGTGAAAATGCGAATGGCGCAGAAATCCGGCGCAGGACCGGTATCAAACCAGTGCGTAATCCCCGCAGGCACGCTGATGAGATCATTCCGTTCACAGATCACGCGATGCACCTTGCCCTCAGAGCGCAGATAGAACGCGCCCGCACCATCAACAAAGAAGCGCACCTCGTCATCATCATGTGTGTGCTCCGCAAGAAATTTCTGGCGAAGCTCCTCGCGCGCGGGATTGTCGGGCTTCACCCGCACCACATCCACACTTTGATAGCCGCCTTCTTTCATGATGCGGGCAACATCGCTTTCATAGGCAGCAAGCACCGCTTCCTGATCGGCGTCACCGGCGAGATCATGCGGCGCGGCCCAGCGTTCAAAAATCACACCGATGCGCGCGAGCGCAGAGGCAATTTCCTCGCCATCGCGCGTATCAAGCAGCACAGTGCTCGGGTCCGTATCCGGATAGACGGTGAGACGGGTCATCTTGCGCCCTCCTCATGAAGATGTGCGGTGAGAAGAAAGTCGAACGCTTCCATATGGCGGATCGTCTCCGCAGCCGTTCGGCCCCAGACATAGAGGCCGTGCCCGGCAATGAGATAACCGGGGCAGAGCGAGGCGGCATGGATCCGCTCTTCGGCCAGCGCGGCAAGCCGCACCGTGTCCTGATCATTGGGCAGGATCGGAATGTCGATTGCCGTTTCATGGGTGGTGATGCCGGCAAAAGCCTTGAGAAGCTCCCAGCCCTCCAGCCGCAGGACACCTGCCTGCGCATGGCGGCGGGACAGCAGCGTCGCGGCAAGCCCGTGAATATGAGCCACCGCGCCGATCCCGGGGTTTGCCCGGTAGCGCGCGAGGTGCAGCGGTGCTTCCGCCGAGGCGCGCGCATGCGGCGAACCGGAAATCTCCGCCCCGATCACACCCGAAGCATCCAGCGCCGCCTTGTCCGCGCCGGTTGCGGTCAGCGCCGCTGTTTTTTCATCCATTCTGACTGAGAAATTGCCGCTTGTGGCAGGCACCCAGCCGCGCGCACCGGCATAGCGCGCCATCTCGATCACGCCTATTGCGGCTTCCTCAAAACTCAAGAGGGGGGGCAAGGAATCCTGCATTTCTGCGGCTTTCAACTCATCGGACTGAACAGGCGGCCACCATAATGGATTTCGCCGCTAATGAAAGGTCGGCGAGATACCACCCGGAATGGCGCATTACACCACAGGAACTAGGCACATGTATTTAAAGTTGTATAAACCCATTTGCGTGTGTCATCTTGGTTGAGAACAGTCCGATTCGCCTATTCATAAAGGTCTAGATCAATGATCTCCATGACACCGAATCATGAATCTGCCGCCTTCGTTTCGCTCGTTGACTCCGATTGCCCGCCGCTCTTCAGGCAAGCGGATATCGTTCCCCCCTCCTTCACCGAAACCGGCCTGAGCTGGCAACTGGCCCCGTCGCGCGGGGCGGTGAAGGACCGGCTGATGAAAGATGAGAATGTCCGGGTCGCTCTCATCGCCGCCGAAACCGAGGAAGACCCGCTGCTCCGCGATCTTGCGCGCAATATCGGGCAACTTCCCTCCCGGCCCTGGCTCCATATCGTTCTGGTCACATCCAGCCGGGTATCGCCGCCCCTGCTGGCCCTGCTCCGGCATTTCGCCTCATGGTCCGTCCTGTTGCTGCCCTGCAGCTCGGAAGACCTCCGCGACACGCTCATCGAAGCGGCAGACAAATCCGCCGAGCGGCATCGGCTCGCCATGCTCTCCACCGCCATCCGGGAAGAAGCCGAAGACTTGCTGGTGCGAACCCGGAATATTGTCGGCGCCCTCAAAAATGCGAATACGCCGGAGGCCCTCGGCAATCTCGTTAGCATTGCGGACCGGCTGAGCGGCGGCACGGGCGCGGGGACGCAGGCGCGCTTCGCGCT
>NZ_JBATWS010000117.1:0-5159 GCF_049672805.1 Parvibaculum sp. | reverse complement strand
TGCCAACTTTGACCGTGAACTGTTTCCGGCAATCGCCGCACTTGTGGAGGCCGAGGCGCACACGCTTCTCCGGGTTCGCCTTGATGTTGTAAATCCTGCCCATGCAGCCGCAGTGCGGGCATACAGGGCCTTCCGGCCAGATGATCGCTTCCAGCTTTGCGTAAGCCGCCGCTTCATCGTGAAAGTATGCCTTGGACAGAATGGACATCGCCTTGCTCCCTTGATGCTCTAAATATAAGGGCAATCGAGTGGGTTTGCAAGGTATATGATTCCCATAAAAAAGCCCCGGAGCGAACTCCGGGGCTTCTTATTTTGTATGTCGTGCCGATTATTCGGCGGCGCGGGCAGCGGAAGGTGCGGCGGCGCGCACATCCGGGTCCACATGGGCTTCGAACTTCGCGAAATTGTCGATGAACATTTTCACGAGCTTCTGCGCCTGTGCGTCATAGGCGGCCTTGTCGGCCCAGGTGTCGCGCGGGTTCAGGATCGACTGATCCACGCCCGGCACGCTCACCGGCACTTCGAAACCGAAATTCGGATCGATGCGGAACTCGACATTGTTGAGCGAACCGTCGAGCGCAGCGGCCAGCAGTGCGCGCGTCGCCTTGATCGGCATGCGGCTGCCTGTGCCATAGACGCCGCCCGTCCAGCCGGTGTTGACCAACCAGCAGGAGACCTTGTGCTCGGCAATGAGGTCACGCAGCAGGTTGCCGTATTCGGTCGGGTGGCGCGACATGAAGGGGGCGCCAAAGCAGGTGGAGAAGGTGGCTTCCGGCTCGGTCACACCCTTTTCCGTACCGGCGACCTTCGCCGTGTAGCCGGAGAGGAAGTGATACATCGCCTGGCTCGGCGTGAGGCGCGCCACGGGCGGCAGAACGGAGAAGGCGTCTGCCGTCAGCATGATGATGTTCTTCGGATGCGGCGCACGGCCCGTGGCGCTCGCATTCGGGATGAAGGAGAGCGGATAGGCGCCGCGCGAATTTTCGGCAAGCGCCGCGCTGTCGAGATCAAGCTCGCGCGTATTCTCGTCCATCACGACGTTTTCGAGCACGGTGCCGAAGCGCCGCGTCGTCGCGTAGATTTCAGGCTCTGCTTCCGCCGAAAGCTTGATCATCTTCGCATAGCAGCCGCCTTCGAAGTTGAAGACGCCGTTTTCCGACCAGCCATGCTCGTCGTCGCCGATCAGCGTGCGGGTTGCGACAGCGGAAAGCGTCGTCTTGCCGGTGCCGGAAAGGCCGAAGAAGATCGCCGTGTCGCCTTCTGCGCCCACATTGGCGGAGCAGTGCATCGGCATCACGCGCTTGGGCGGCAGGTCGTAGTTGAGCATCGAGAAGACGGACTTCTTGATTTCGCCTGCATAGGACGTTCCGCCAATCAGCACGATGCGCTTGGCGAAGTTGCAGGCAATCACGGTGCCGGAGCGCACACCGTACTTCTTGGGATCGGCTTCAAAGCTCGGCAGGTCGATGATGGTGAACTGCGGGTCGAAGTCAGCGAGCTCTTCCGGGCGCGGCTCGATGAGGAGGTTCTGGATGAAGAGCGAGTGCCAGGCATATTCTGTGTAAACGCGAGTTGCGAGGCGATGGGTCTGGTCGGCGCCGCCGAAGAGATCCTGAATGAAGAGTTCCTTGCCTTCAGCGTGCTTCAGCATGTCGGCATGGAGGAGGTCGAAAGCTTCCGGCGTCATCGACTTGTTGTTGTCCCACCAGACCGTCTTTTCGGTCGAGGCATCGCGGACGATGAACTTGTCCTGCGCGGAGCGACCGGTATGCACGCCGGTCTTCACGACGAGCGGGCCGTTGGCGGCAACATTGCCTTCACCCCGGCGGATCGCTTCTTCGTAAAGCGCTGCCGGACGGTAATTCCAGTGCGTCGCGGCCAGATTTTTGAAGCCGCTTTTCTCGGCACCATGTTTGCTGATGTAGGGCCCGGTCTGTTTCACGCTTCTCTCCTCGTGCTCCTCATTGGCCGCTCGCGGCCTGATCCCTGGTTTCGTCAACTGCCATCCGCGCCAAAGGGGGACGGTAAAAAGTCTATCATGCGCCCCGCCCGCTCTCAGAGTCCCGTTAGACTTCGGGAAGTGCTGGCTGGGCGGAGCTTGAAGCATAGCGCCCGCCTGTCAGGCGCGAGCTTGCTCGGTTCCCGGAAAATTGGCGCCAACATAGTTCCCGCCCCCTGCCCGTGCAACCGGTTTGCGATCTGCTTGCAGCGGGTGCGGCGATGCGCCCGCCGGGCGGCCTTCGGGGGGTGATCAGCCTATGGTTAATGGCGGCCTCAGCCGGCGCGGTCCACCTCTTCAAGCGTTTCCATAAGCCGGACATAGAAAGCGACGGCTTGGCCCATATTGACAACCGAAACCCGCTCATTCGTGCCATGGAACCGGGCCGAATCCTCCGGCCCCATATGGATGGGGATGAAGCGGAACACATTGTCCGTGATGGGCAGGTAATGGCGGGAATCCGTGCCTCCCACCACCAGATAGGGGGCCGCAATCGTGCCGGGGAAGCTCTCGGTGATCACCCGTTCGATCAGGCGGTAGCCCTCGCCATTGATGTTGGAAACGCTGGAAGCCTCGCGAATGCCCTCAAGCGGCTCGACCGACACTTCCGCATCCGCAATCGCGGCCCGCACATGCGCGATCACTTCTTCTGCCGTGTCGCGCGGATGAATGCGGAAATTGACGACCGCGCGGGCTTCCGGCGGCAGCACATTTTCCTTGTTGCCACCCGACACGATGGTCGGCGCAATGGTCGTCTGAAGCTGGGCGGCGCTGGAGGGGTTCTTCTCCATGATGCCGCGCACCACCGGCTCGAAGAGCCAGAGATTGGCATAGACCATCCGCTGGAAGAACGGCACGGCGGGCGCGAGGCTCTCGATCATGCCCCGTGTAGCGCCATCCACACGCGCTTCGAAAGGCGCCTTGCCGATCCGGTCGATCGCGCGGGCAAGGCGACCAATGGCCGTCTGCGTGGCAGGCGAGGGCATGGAGGAATGGCCGCCCTTTGAATAGGCGACAACATCAAGCGAGATCGAGCCCTTTTCGGCAACGCCGATCATGGCAACAGGCGCGGAAATGCCGGGCAGAAGCCCGTGGCCGATCACGCCGCCCTCATCCTTCACCCAGTGAAGCCGCACGCCCCGTTCCTGAAGCAGGCCGGCCAGCGCCTTGTTGCCGGTGCCTCCGCCAACTTCCTCGTCATGGCCGAAGGCAAAAAGGATCGTCCGCGAGGGGCGGAAGCCGCGCTTGATGAGAAGCTCGGCTGCCTCGACCATCGCGATAAGCGAGCCCTTGTTGTCGATGGTGCCGCGGCCCCAGACATAGCCATCCGCAATCGCGCCGGAGAAGGGCGGATGCTCCCACTGGTCTTCCGTGCCGGGGGCGATGGGCACCACGTCGATATGCGACATGAGAAGAACGGGATCGAGCGAGGCGTCTGTGCCCTCCCATGTGTAGAAAAGCGTGTGCCCGCCAATGATTTCGCGCGATGTCGCTTCCCGGAAGGCGGGATAGGTCTGGTCCATCCAGTTGCGGAAATCGGTAAAGGCCTTGTCCGAACGGGCAAGGTCTTCAGGGTCTGCACCCCGCTGATGGGAAATGGTGGGAAAGCGGATCGCCTCGGCAAGCCGTTTGGCAGCGCCTTCCGCGTCAATGCTCTCGGCCTGGCCCATGCCTGCAAGCTCGACAGGGGTGATGGCGAGTGTCCGCCCGATCACGACAGCGACCAGCACGACGAAAATGCCCGCAATGCCGAGAAGTATCTTCTTCCTCATCTCCCGCCCCCTTGGCGCACCCGTTTCAGGCCGCGCAGCTATCCCGTTGCGATGCCGTCACCCTTAGATCAGTCATAGGAGGGGGGCAAGACTCGAAGCGCCGGAAGGTTTGAGGCCGAAATCATCGCAAAGCGGGGGATGGCCGCTTCCGTCCCGCTGGGCGATTCCTTGTCATGGCGCTCCAGCCTCCAACCCCTTATACTGTCGCCACATTTTGGGCCAAAAGCATCCCTAAGCCTCATCGCGTTGCTGGGGTGGCATTCTGTGAGCGGGGTATGCCATGCAACGGGTCCATGAGGATGGTGAGCGGACCGGCCAGACCGGCCAAAGGGAACAGGGGCACATGCCAACCATTGCGTTGGTCGATGACGACCGGAACATTCTGACCTCGGTGAGCATCGCGCTCGAAGCCGAAGGCTATCATGTGCAGACCTACACGGATGGGGCTGCGGCACTGGCAGGCCTGTCGGCCAATCCGCCGGACATTGCCGTATTCGATATCAAGATGCCTCGCATGGATGGCATGGAGCTGCTGCGGCGGCTTCGCCAGAAATCCGACATGCCGGTGATCTTCCTCACCTCCAAGGATGACGAGATCGACGAATTGTTCGGCCTCAAGATGGGCGCGGATGACTATATCCGTAAGCCTTTCTCTCAGCGTCTGCTTGTCGAGCGTGTGAAGGCGGTGCTTCGCCGCGTCGCGCCCAAGGCGGAAGGGGCTGCTGCCGAAGGGTCATCGAACCAGGTTCTGGAGCGCGGCAAGCTGGTGCTCGATCCCGAGCGTCATACCTGCACATGGGATGGCAAGCCGGTTGTGCTGACCGTCACCGAGTTTCTGATCCTTCAGGCGCTTGCCCAGCGCCCCGGCTATGTGAAGAGCCGGGATTCGCTGATGGATGCCGCTTATGACGATCAGGTCTATGTGGATGACCGCACCATCGACAGCCACATCAAGCGCCTGCGCAAGAAGTTCAAGGAAGTCGATGACGGCTTCGATGCGATCGAAACGCTTTATGGCGTCGGTTATCGCTATCGGGAAAGCTGAATTCCGGCCGCTCCGGTGAAAGCCGAGGGGAAAGTTCCTGACCAGAGCCGGTGAAAAACGCATGACGAGCCTGACCGACAAGGAGGCCCGGAGGGAAACGGATGAAGATCCGGCATTCCGCTCTGCTGCCTCCCCGGAGGGCGGGTTGTTGTCCCGGCTTGTTGCAGCGCTTGGCACACGGCTTGTCGCCTTTCGCAGTTTTCTCGCACGCGGCCGCTTCGCAAGCCTTACCCGCCGCATCGTCGCTTTTAACGTGGCGGGGCTCTTCGTCCTGCTTGCAGGCATTCTCTATCTCAACCAGTTCCGCGAAGGGCTGATCGATGCCCGCCGCCAGAGCCTGCTC
>NZ_JBATWS010000116.1:0-5431 GCF_049672805.1 Parvibaculum sp. | reverse complement strand
GTCGATTTGCGGGCGGCCCGCGCCTATCGCCGCGCCTGATCCTTCCCTTTTCTGCAAGACCCGACCAAATGCCGCATGGCGGCGGGACGATCCATGAATAAGATACTTGTCAAATGTATCTTATGAGGCTGCCATGACGGATGGGCGCGAAGATTTCGGACCACGCAGCGCGCAGGTGCCGTGGGGCGCAAATGGTGATGATGTGACCAATGAGCGGGAGATCGAGCAGGTTGTACGCAGCTTCTATGCGCGTATCCGCGCGGACGCGGAACTCGGACCGATCTTCGAGCGCGTCATTGGCGACAATTGGGAGCCGCATCTTCTGAAGATGTGCGACTTCTGGTCAAGCGTGATGCTCACCACGGGGCGCTACAAGGGTCAGCCCATGATTGCGCATCTGAAGCTGAAGCAGGTGACGCCGAAGCATTTCGACCGCTGGCTGATGCTTTTCCGCGAAACGACGGAAGAAATCTGCGCGCCGGACACAGCGGATCGTTTCATGGAGAAGGCGGCGCGGATTGCGGAGAGCCTGCAACTCGGCATGTTTTTCAGGCCGGAGCGGCACGACCCGGAAAAAGGCGTTCCATCACGGGGCCAGATGACCCCGTGATGAAGTGATGATGTTACTTCCCGACCTTGTCGAAATCGCTCGCATCGTGGCGTTCGGGAAGCTGGCTTGAAGGATCGCCCCAGGTGCGGTTCACCATGCGGCCGCGCTTCACGGCGGGACGCTCGGCGATTTCGTCGGCCCAGCGGTTCACATGCTTGTATTCATGGACGCTGAGAAACTCTGCCGCTTCATAAAGAACGCCTTTGGCAAGCGCGCCGTACCACGGCCAGATCGCCATGTCGGCGACGGTATATTCATCGCCAGCGATGAAACGGTTTTCGGCAAGCTGACGGTCAAGCACATCCATCTGGCGCTTCACTTCCATGGCGAAGCGGTCGATCGCATATTCGATCTTCACCGGCGCATAGGCATAGAAATGTCCAAAGCCACCGCCGAGATAGGGCGCTGACCCCATCTGCCACATCAGCCATGAATAACATTCGGCGCGCTTTGACATATCCTTCGGCACAAAGGCACCGCCGAACTTTTCCGACAGATAGAGCAGGATCGCGCCGCTTTCGAAAATACGCGTCGCCGGGTTGGTCGAGCGGTCGAGCAGGGCAGGGATTTTCGAGTTCGGGTTGACCGAGACGAAACCCGAACCGAATTGCTGGCCCTCACCGATATTGATGAGCCAGGCATCATATTCAGCACCCTTGTGGCCTGCTTCCAGAAGCTCCTCCAGCATGACCGTGACCTTCACACCATTCGGCGTTGCCAGGGAGTAGAGCTGGAAGGGATGCTTGCCGACCGGAAGCTCCTTCTCATGCGTCGCGCCAGCGATAGGACGGTTGATGTTCGAGAAGCGGTTGGTGTTCTTGTCCTGATTCCAGGTCCAGACTTTTGGCGGGGTGTAGCTGTTCTCGGTCATGGCGCGCTCCGTCGCTGATGTCAGGTGGATATATTCGTCTGCGGATAATCTATCGGATGGCCCCGGCGGTGCGGAGAGCTTCGATCTCCTCTTCCGCGAAACCGGCTTCTTTCAGGGTATCAATCGTGTGCTGGCCAAGAGCGGGCGCTGCGGATTTCGGCGTGTCGTCATAGCCGGGGAAGCGCACGGGCGAGGCCGGAGAGAGATAGGTGCCGCTGCCATCCTCTTCCGGCACCTTTACATAGGCGCCGGCCGCATGGGCTTGCGGGTCGGCAAACACATTGGCGGGGCTCATGAGCGGTGCCCAGATGATGTCCTCCGCATCGAGCTTCTCGCGCCAATATTCAACATCATGCTGGATGAAGGCGGCATCGAGGATATCGACAAGCTCGGCCGCATTGGCGCGGCGATTCTTGGGAGTGTCGAAGCGCGGGTCCGTTTCGAGTTCCGGCTTGCCAATGGCGCGGCAGACAGCAGTCCAGTCCACCGTTCCCTGACGCGGCACGATGACGATCCATGTATCCTTCGTCTGGAAGAAATTGCTGATCGGCATCACCGCTTCATGGCGCGACTTGGTGGAGCCGAGCTTGCCATAGCGAAGCTGGACTGCCGTGTCCGAGCCAGCGGCATAGATACCTGCGCGCAGCAGCGAGGCTTCGACGAGGCGGCCCGTGCCGGTCTTCTGGCGTTCGACAAGGGCAGCGAGGATGCCGCTGACAGTCGCCATGCTGGTGGTGTGGTCGCCAATGCCGGTGCGGAGCGTGACCGGCTCCTTGCCCTTCACTGTCTGCAACCAGCCAATGCCCGAGCGGGCATAGAAGGCGGCGATGTCGAATCCGGGGCGGTCGCGATCCGGCCCTTCAAGGCCGTAGCCCGTGACGCTTGCATAGACGAGGCGGGGGTTGATGGCTTTCAGGCTCTCATAGTCAAGGCCCGCGCGCTCCAGCCCGCCGGGGCGGACATTGGTGATGAAGACATCTGCGTCCTTCACGAGCCGCTTTACCGCCTCGACGCCTTCCGGCTTCGATGTGTCGATGGCGAGGCCCTTTTTTCCGCGATTGTCGAGGTCGAAGATGGGGGAACCCTTCAGGTGGTCCGCGCCGACATTCTTCATGGTGTAGCGCATGGGGCAGCCCGACAGAGGCTCGATCTTGATGACCTCCGCGCCCCAGTCCGCGAGAATGCCGCCCGCGCCCGGCGCGGCGATATAGGTGGCCATTTCGATGACCTTGATGCCCTCAAGCATGGATTCCGGTCCCTGTAGCTGGATTTTCTGATTGGGGCGGATCATCCATGAAAAGGCGGGCGAGTCAAAGTCCGAGGCTCCCACGAGGGGGAGGCCGCACGCCGGAATCTACTGGCGGATGACGTAATTTATCCCGCCAGATGACGTCGGGGCACCGCTGTCATGCGCGCGTCATGCCCTTGAGGCGGGACTTTCCTCGCTGTCTTTTTCCGGGGGAGGCGCAGAGGTTAACAAAATCATACGGGCACGGAGCATTACGCGGGGAAAGCCGTCATTTCAGGATCGCCCGGATGCGGATGGAGCGTGTTTCGGCTTTGAAAGTAAACGCTTCCGCAACCGTTCTTGCCTAGGATTTTGGCAGGTGGGCCCGAATTGTTCGGGTGCTGAACGAGAACGCGACCGGGGAACCGGGATGAATGCTGAGAAGCTGACAATAGCTGATGTCGAGCGCCTGCTCTCGGACCCGTCGGAGGACACACGGGCCGAGGTGGCGGCCAAGGTCGCCTTGCAGTTCAGTGAGGTGGAGCTTGCGCCCCGCGAGCGGGAGCTGGCGCATGAGATTCTTGGTTATCTCGTCCATGATGTTGCGGTTTCCGTGCGCGAAGCCCTGTCGCGCTGTCTGACTTCCAATGCCGCTGCGCCGCGTAACATCGTGCTTCAGCTTGCGCGTGACATCGACAAGGTCGCAATTCCGGTTCTCGAAAAATCGCCCGTTCTCACGGATGAAGATCTTGTCGGGCTTGTTTATTACGGCTCGCCCGAAAAACAGTGCGCGATTGCAGGGCGTGCAACACTCGGCGCGCAGGTTTCAGAAGCAATTGCCCATCGCGGCCATCGCAGTGCTGTTCTTACACTCGTTCACAATTCCGGTGCCGTCATCAATGAAGCGGCGGCCACCATGCTTGCCGAACGCTATGCTGATGACAGCGATGTCGCAGCGCCGCTGGTGCAGCGCGGAGAATTGCCGGCGCTTCTCGTCGAGCGGCTGATTGCGATGGTGTCGGAAAATATCCGCACCTATCTCGTGGAGCGTCATGCCATTGAAGGCAGCGTGGCGGCGAGCCTTGAAGAGCAGGCCCGCGAGCGGACCACGACGGATGCGATCCGGCGCATGAGCCAGGACGATATGCGCAAGCTCGTTGCGCAGCTTGCGGAGAATAACCGCCTCACGCCCTCGCTTGTCCTGCGGGCCGCCTGTGCGGGCGAAATCCGCTTTGTGGAAGCGGCGTTTGCGGAACTCACCGATGTGCCCGATGAACGCATCTGGCGGCTCATTCACGATGTGGGGGCGCTTGGTTTCCGTGCGGTCTATGCGCGCGCCGGTATGTCGGAAGCGCTTTACCCGGCCTTTCGGCGGGTGCTCGACACGTATCATGCGGTGCGGAGTTCTGACGGCTCGCTCGATCTTGAGCTTTATCGCTTCCATGTCCTTGAAGGGCTGCGCGAGACCTTCGAGCATATAGCGGCCGATGATCTCGACACGATGATCGACCGGCTCGCGAATATCGCCACGGTGCCCGCAATGGCGCCGCGCCGGCATGTTGCCTGAAACGCCGTCTGATTTTTAGAGAAGCGTTTTTGTGCAAAACGCACTAGCTTGCCTTTCTTCGATACTGAGGAAGGACAAGCCCCATGAATCACCATCAGGAAGCTTTCATCTGTGACGCGGTTCGCACGCCTATCGGGCGTTATGGCGGGGCGCTTTCCAGCGTGCGGGCCGATGATCTCGGCGCGGTGCCGCTGAAGGCGCTGATGGAGCGGAACCCCGGTGTAAACTGGGCGCGGGTGGATGATGTGATCTTTGGCTGCGCGAACCAGGCCGGTGAGGACAACCGCAATGTCGCGCGTATGTCATCACTGCTGGCGGGGTTGCCCGAAAGTGTTCCCGGCTCCACCGTGAACCGGCTTTGCGGGTCGGGCATGGATGCCATCGGCACGGCGGCGCGGGCGATCAAATCCGGCGAAGCGGGGCTGATGATTGCTGGCGGCCTGGAAAGCATGTCGCGTGCGCCTTTCGTGATGGGCAAGGCGACGAGTGCCTTTTCGCGCGACGCGGAAATCTATGACACGACGATCGGCTGGCGCTTCATCAACCCGCTGATGAAGCGGCAATATGGTGTCGATTCGATGCCGGAGACGGCGGAGAATGTCGCCGAAGATTTTCAGATTTCGCGAGAAGATCAGGATGCCTTTGCATGGCGAAGCCAGCAGCGGGCGGGCCGCGCGATTGAAGAAGGCCGCTTCGCGGCCGAGATCGTGCCGGTGACTATCGCCTCGCGCAAGGGCGACATTGTAGTGGACCGAGACGAGCATCCCCGGCCCGATACCACGCTTGAGGCGCTTGCAAAACTCAAGGCCCCCTTCCGCGAGGGCGGCACGGTGACGGCTGGGAATGCGTCCGGCGTCAATGATGGTGCCTGCGCGCTCATTCTTGCCTCAGCAGAAATGGCTGAAGCAAACGGGCTGCGGCCGCGTGCGCGCGTGGTTGCGATGGCGACGGCGGGTGTGCCGCCGCGCATCATGGGGATCGGGCCTGCGCCTGCAACGCGCAAGGTTCTGGAGCGTGCGGGCCTCACGCTCGGCGATATGGATGTGATTGAGCTGAACGAAGCCTTTGCTGCGCAGGGGCTTGCGGTCACGCGCGATCTCGGCTTGCCGGATGATGCGGAGCATGTACATCCGAATGGCGGCGCGCTTGCGCGCG
>NZ_JBATWS010000115.1:0-2412 GCF_049672805.1 Parvibaculum sp. | reverse complement strand
CCTCCGCTGTTGCCTGCGAGATGGGTGTGCCCTTTGCGACGCTTTCAGCCGTTTCGCGCAGGATGATGTTCAGAGCGCCTGCGGCTTTCCGCTCTTCGGGCGTCAGATAGACGTTGCGCGATGACATGGCGAGGCCGTCCGCCTCGCGCATGATAGGCCCGCCGAGAATTTCTACCGGTATGTCCAGATCGGCAACCATGCGGCGAATAACCATGAGCTGCTGCCAGTCCTTCTCACCGAAAATGGCGATGTCGGGCATAGTGCGCAGAATGAGTTTTGCGACGACGGTTGCCACGCCCGCAAAATGTGTCGGGCGGAACTCGCCTTCGAGTGGCTCGGTCACGCCGGTGAGCGAGATGGTCGTGGAAAAGCCCTGCGGATACATATCTGCCGCATCGGGCGCGAAGATGAGGTGGGCCTTGCCTTCAAGCCTTGCGGCATCCGCCGCCTCGGTGCGCGGATAGGCGGAGAAATCCTCGTTCGGGGCGAATTGCGTCGGGTTGACGAAAATAGAGACGACGACGCGATCCGCGCGGGTGCGGCCGAGATCGACCAGCGAGAGATGGCCTTCATGCAGCGCGCCCATGGTGGGAACGAGCGCGACACTGAGCCCCTGTTTCCGCCATTCAGAAACGGCTTCACGCAGGTCGGCGGCGCTGCGGGCAACGGGAATGGCGTAGCTGGATGTGTCGAGCGGCATAGGCACAGACCTCCGTTGAGAACGCGCGGAAGATAGCGGCGGGCCGTGCGGAACTCAATCAGCCTCGCACTGGCGGGTGGGTCTGATGTGCCGCCGCTTGCGCCCGGTACGCGTTCAGGAGGGGATTACCCGGGCGCCATGATGCGCAAGGCCCACGGCGCCCGGGCAGTCTGTTGGATCAGGCGAGGCGACCTTCGATCGCGTTCGCGTAAAGCTTTTCGTAGTCAGCGCGGCTCATCGGCAGCGGGTTGCCGCCGGTTGAGGGATCTTCCAGCGCCATGGGGGCGGCTTCCGGAATGGCATCCCTGTCCACGCCGATTTCCTTCAGCGTGTGAGGAATGCCGACTTCCTCGCGCAACGCCAGAACCCAGTCCACAAAGCCAGTGAAGCTCTGATCCTTGAGACCGAGATAGCGCGCGGCGGCAGCGAGCTTTTCTTCGATGGCTGCGCGGTTGTGCATCAGCACATAGGGCATCACCACTGCGTTGGTGAGGCCGTGATGCGTACCACGCAGCGAGGAGCAGGGATGGCTCATCGCATGCATCGCGCCGAGGCCCTTCTGGAAGGCGGTCGCGCCCATGGAAGAGGCGGCGAGCATGAAGGATCGCGCCTCGATATTGCTGCCGTTCTTCGTGGCAACGGGCAGCCATTCCTTGCAGAGCCGCATTCCTTCGAGCGCGATGCCCTGTGCGAGCGGGTGCCAGAAGGGCGAGCAATAGGCTTCGAGGCTGTGCGACAGTGCATCCATGCCCGTCGCGGCGGTGATGTGGGCGGGGAGGCCAACGGTCAGTTCCGGGTCGGCGATCACATCAACCGGCATCATCTTCGGGTGGAAGATGATCTTCTTCGTGTGGTCGCGTTCGTCCGTGATGACGGCGGCGCGGCCAACTTCGGAACCAGTGCCTGCTGTGGTGGGTACTGCAATCACCGGGGCGATGCCTGCCGGGTCAGCGCGTGTCCACCAGTCCTCGCGGTCTTCATAATCCCAGATGGGGCGCGTCTGGCCCGACATGAAGGCGATGGCCTTGCCTGCGTCCATCGCGCTGCCGCCGCCAACAAGGATCACGCCGTCATGCTTGCCTTTGCGAAAGACCTCGAGGCCCGCTTCCACATCCGCGCCCACCGGGTTCGGGTGAACATCGGTGAAAAGCGCGGGCGGGATGTTGCTCTTTTCAAGAAGGGCAAGCGCCTCCGCAATCATCGGCAGGGGCTTCAGTCCCGGATCGGTGACGAGAAGCGGGCGGTTGATGCCCGCTGCCGCGCAGGCATCTGCAAGCTCCTTGATGCGGCCGGCACCGAAGCGGATTTTCGTCGGGAAGTTCCAGTTGCCGGTGATGCTCGAATAATTGTCGATCATTTTGTTTTGGTTCTCAGGTGAAAGCTTTTCGGCCGCGTCAGATGCTCATAGCCGACGCGCGAAAGCGTGGCACCGCGACCCGTATCCTTCACACCCGTCCAGGCAAGGGCAGGGTCCAGATAGTCGCAGCGATTGAGGAAGAAGGTGCCGGTTTCGATGCGCTCGCCAATGCGTTCGCCCGCTTCCACGTCTTCCGTCCAGACGGAGGCGGTGAGGCCGAGCGAGCTGTCATTCATCAGGTTGATGGCTTCTTCATCGGAGGAGACTTTCATGATGCCGACGACAGGGCCGAAGCTCTCCTCGCGCATCACATCCATCTGGTGGTTCACATCAACCAGCACTTCTGGGCCGAGGT
>NZ_JBATWS010000114.1:0-4780 GCF_049672805.1 Parvibaculum sp. | reverse complement strand
GTGCGGACACAAGGCCGCCACGTCCGGCGCGTTCGAAGAAATAGAGGGCGCGGGTGGCATCAGGGGCAGTGCCGCGCCCCTCTTTCAGAAGCAGCGCCACATTACGCATGGCCGCAAGATCATCCTGCTGCGCGAGCGGCAGCCAGATTTCAAAGGCGCGCGCATAGTCGCCCTTGTCATAGGCGAGGAGGCCTTCGTTGAAACTGTCGGATTTTTCAGCCCGTGTGGGCAGCGACTGCTCGATGCGGTCGCGCACGGTAACGCCCGGCTGGGCGAGGGCCGAAGGAGCCGCAAGAGACGCCGCAAGCAGCGCAGGCAAAAGGGCGGACCGGAAAGAAATCATGATTGCCGGCCCACCCCTTCTGTCTCAATCAGTTCTGAATCTGCCAGGAGCCATCCGGCTGGCGGCAGGCAGTGCCATAAGCCTGCTGGCTGCGGCCCTCGATATACACTGTCTGCGAATATTCGCGGCAGGTCAGGTTGTTCTGCTGATAGGCGGCCTGCGGTGTCACCGTGCCGTAATTACCCGAATCCGGATTACGCCACTGGACCGGCTGGCCCGAGCGACCATTCTCCAGCGCATTATAGGTCGTCTCGCCCATATAGGCGCGGTCGGCGCGGTCGAGTGATTTGCCGATTTCGCTGCCAAGTAGCGCACCGAGCAGCACACCCGCACCCGTGGCCCAGAGGCGTCCCGTGCCGCCGCCGATCGCCTGACCGGCAAGGCCGCCCGCGACAGCGCCGCCCACGGTGCCGATCGTCTGCTTGTTGATTCCGCCACCGCTGCCGCTGCCATACATGCTCTGGTCACAGGCGGCCAGCGAAAGAGCAACGGCGCCTATGGCTAATCCCTTGACGAGTTTCATTTGCTTCAAATCCTGTGCTTTGTCGCCCCCAAGCGATAATACTGACCTATATAATGTGGTGATTGTGGCAAGAATGGAGCAACGAAACAGGACCCGGATAACTCACGCAAGGCGTGAAAATCGGGTTTTTTCGTTGGCATGAGCAGGCCAGAGGGACCAAAGGGAAATGAGTGAGATGACCGAAAGCCCCGTCGAAGCGGGAGTGACCGCAGGCGACGATCCCTTTTCCCTTTTCAATGAGTGGATGGAGCTTGCCCGCGCGAAGGAGCCGGAAGACCCGAACGCCATGGCGCTCGCCACTGCGGATAGCGACGGCTTCCCCGATGTGCGGATGGTGTTGCTGAAAGGCGTCGATCCGCAGGGCTTCGTCTTCTACACAAATCTTGAAAGCGACAAGGGTGAGGAGCTGAAAGCAAATCCGCGCGCGGCACTCTGCTTTCACTGGAAGAGTCTCCGCCGCCAGATAAGGGTGCGGGGTACCGTCACGCCGGTAAGTGATGCGGAGGCGGACGAATATTTCGCCTCGCGCGCCCGCGACAGCCAGATCGGCGCATGGGCCTCAAAACAGTCCCGCCCGCTTGAGACACGATTCGAGCTTGAAAAGCAGGTCGCGGTTTATGCCGCCAAATTCGGTCTGGGCAAGGTGCCGCGCCCGCCGCATTGGTCGGGCTTCCGTATTGTGCCGATCCGCATCGAGTTCTGGCACAACCGGCCTTTCCGTCTGCATGACAGGTTCGTTTTCGAGCGCGATACCCCCACCGCGCCCTGGCGCACAAAACGCCTCTATCCTTGAGCCGTGAATGACAAACACAGAACAGACTGTTTCGAGCGCGGCGCCACCGCATGAAAGACTGATGCGCCGCGCCACGTTTGCGGCTGTGGCTGTGGCGGTTCTGCTCATCATGCTCAAGAGCGTCGTCTTCTGGTTCACCGGATCGGTTGCCATGCTCGGCACATTGACGGACTCGCTGCTCGACGGTGCAGCGTCGCTTCTCAATCTCTTTGCCGTGCGCGCCTCCCTTGCGCCGCCCGATGCGGAACATCGCTTTGGTCATGGCAAGGCGGAAGCACTGGCGGGACTGGGGCAGTCGATTTTCATTTTTGCGTCAGCGGGCTACATCGTCTTCGAGGCGATCAGCCGGTTGATTGAGCCGAAACCAATTGAAAATTCGGTAGCCGGCATTGTCGTCGTGGTGATTGCGATTTTGCTGACGCTCGGTCTCGTCGCCTATCAGCGCCATGTGGTACAGCAAACGCGCTCGCTCGCCATCGAGGCTGACTCGATCCATTATCGCGGCGACTTGCTGATGAACCTGTCGGTGATAGCCGCGCTGATTCTGTCTGGTTATTTCGGGCTTCACTGGGCTGATGCTGTTTTCGGCATCCTGATTGCCTTGCTGATCGCCTGGAGCGCAGGCAAGATCGTCATCCGTGCCTTTGCGCAGCTGATGGATCAGGAGTTTTCCGATCAAGACCGCGAGCGCATCAAGGAAATTGCGCGCTCCCATTCCGAGGTCGTGAACCTTCATGATCTGAGGACAAGGCGCTCGGGTGTGGACAGCTTCATCCAGTTCCATCTTGAGCTTGATGGCGAGATGAAGCTGAAGGAAGCGCATCGGATTTCGGATGAAGTGCGCGACGAGATCATGGCCGCCTTTCCGGGCTCCGAAGTGCTGATCCATCAGGACCCAGCAGGCAGCCAGAAACTCACCAGCCTGCAACAAAGCTGAACGAAACGGGATGGTGACGCGGGAAAACGGTCAGAAGGATATAGTGGCGTTTCTGCTGAGGCCCGAAACGCATGGCTTGCCGTCGGGCGAAACCGTCCAGCATGTAGAAACCCACGCGTCGCATGTCTTTCTCGCGGGCGAACGTGCCTACAAGCTGAAGAAGCAGGTCGCTTTCACCTTTCTCGATTTTTCGACATGCGAGAAGCGCAGGGCCGCCTGCGAGAGGGAATGTTCGCTCAATCGCCGCACGGCACCGGAGATATATCTGGGCCTCGTGCCGCTGCGCGCAACCCCAAGCGGGCTACGCCTCGGCGGGGATGAGGGCGAGGTGGTGGACTGGATTGTCGAGATGAAGCGTTTCGAAAGCAACGGGCTTCTCGCGACACTGGCAGAGAAGGGCGAGCTTTCGATCCGTACGGTGGAACGGCTCGCGACAGATATTGCGGCGTTCCACCGGAAGGCAGAGGTCACGCAGGAATTTGGTGGCGCAGAAGGTATTCAGCGCATCGTGCGTGAGAACTGGCAGGATTTGCAGCCCTTGCTGGGCGGCGTGCTTGACCCTGAGAAAGCGGCGCTTGCCACAAGGCTGAGCGAAGCGGAAATCGCCCGCCATCAGGCGCTTCTCGAAGAACGGCGTCTCACCGGCCATGTCCGGCACTGTCACGGCGACCTCCATCTCGGCAATGTAACGATGGTGGATGACCGCCCGGTCATCTTCGACTGTATTGAATTCAGCGACCGGCTTGCGCGGATCGACACGCTTTACGATCTCGCCTTCCTGCTGATGGATCTCGCTTTCCGCGCGGAAAAGGACACGCGGCTTCGCGGGCTTGCAAACCGCGCGTTGAACACCTATCTCGACAGCCTTGCCCATGAGGAAATGGAACCCGCCTGCAGAAGCCTCGCGCTGCTGCCGCTCTTCATGTCTATGCGCGCGGTCGTGCGCGCCAAGGTGACGGCGATGCAGGTGAAGGAGGGGGACGACGCGAAGTCGGCGCTGGCGCGGGCCTATCTCGACTTTGCGCTGCGGCTGCTGGAAAGGGCACCGCCCCGACTTGTTGCTGTCGGCGGTTTTTCCGGCACCGGCAAGTCCACCATTGCGAAGGAGCTTGCGGGCCGCATCGGAGGGGCAGTGGGCGCGGTACATCTGCGCACGGATATCATTCGTAAGCGGATGTTCGACGTTGGCCCGCTCGACCGGTTGCCGGAAGAAGCCTACAGGCCGGAAGCGGGCGCGCGCGTCTATCGGGAGATGCTGCACCTCGCCGGGACCGTGCTTGATGCTGGAATGAGCACAGTTCTTGATGCGGTTTTTGCACGCGAGCGGGAGCGGAATGACGCGGCCGAGGTGGCGGCGGAAAGGAACCTGCCTTTCACCGGGCTTTGGCTGGAGGCGCCCGCAGCGCTGCTCGAAGCGCGTGTCGCAGCGCGCGAGACGCGCGGGGATGACCCGTCTGATGCAGGAGTGGATGTCCTGCGGCGGCAGCTTTCCTATGATCTCGGCCATATGAGATGGGGCCGTTTGAATGCTTCGGGCACGCCGGAGGAGGTTTTGGCGCTGGCGGAGGCGGCTCTGGCTTCATCTCGTACCTTCCTCTAGATTGCAGCCATGACACAGATCAATAATTCAGAACGCAAGACGCTGATCCTCACCGGCGCAAGCCGGGGTATCGGCCATGCCACGGTCAAACGGTTTTCAAGCGCTGGCTGGCGCGTCATCACCTGTTCGCGGCAACCCTTTCCGGAAGATTGCCCCTGGGAGGCAGGTCCGGAAGATCACATTCAGGTCGATCTCGCCGATGTGAACAACACGGTAGCGGCCATCGCCGAGCTGCGCGAGCGGCTGAAGGATCAGGGCGGGCGGCTTCACGCGCTGGTCAATAATGCAGCGATTTCGCCCAAGGGTCCGGGTGGCTCGCGGCTCGGCGTTTTCGATACGGATGTCGAGACCTGGTATCGCGTCTTTCAGGTCAATTTCTTTGCCTCCGTCATGCTGGCGCGCGGGCTGGTGGAAGAGTTGAAGGCAGCGCAAGGATCGGTGGTGAATGTCACCTCCATCGCGGGCGAGCGCGTGCACCCCTTCGCAGGCAGCGCTTATGCAACGTCAAAGGCGGCGCTTGCGGCGCTGACGCGTGAAATGGCATCGGAATTTGGCCGTCTCGGCGTTCGCGTGAATGCCATCGC
>NZ_JBATWS010000113.1:0-3430 GCF_049672805.1 Parvibaculum sp. | reverse complement strand
GGGCGGCATTATCGTTTCCGAAGTGCGCTTTCTGTCTATTTGCTGATGCGCAGATTGGAGAGTGACTGGGCGATAGAGGCGAAAACATCCTTCAGCTCATTCGCGGAATTGACGCTGTAATACATGCTCGGTTCTGTCGCGCAATTGCGCAGCAGCGTCGCGTTCCCCTGAACGAGGCGGATTGTATAGACCTGTATCCCCGCAGCACGCATGCCGTCACAGACAAGCTGCGAGCGCTGATCCACGCGGGGGCAGTTGGCGCTGCCATTGCAGGCCGCATTCGTCTGGTTGCCCATGCCGCCGCGATAATAGGTGTTGTCGCCATCGGTCAGATAGACCATCACCTTTTCAAGCTCTTTCGGGTCAGCAGGTGCCGCATTGGAAAGAGTTGCGCCATTGGTCAGCATCTGCCAGCCCCAGACAAAGCCGATCGTCGTGTTGGTGCCGCCGCCGGACGTCATGGCGTCGATCCGGCTCTTCTGCATCTGCCAGTCGGTCGAGAGCGGCACGATGGCCGGGAAGTTGCAGTTGCCGTTGTACTGGTTGTCGTCGTTCGCCGGATATTTGGTCGAATTGTTGGCGGTGGGGTTCGAGACGGCCACATCGTAATTCTCGTCGCGGTCCGTGACACAGCCGCTCCAGCTATTCTTGGCGACGGTGCGCTCCTCCACACATTCGGTCTTCTTGTTCTTGCCCGAGCCCGTGGTGGTGCAGAACGACGGATGGCTCCAGGTCCATTTGAGCCAGCTTTCATTCTTGTTCGTCGATCCAACATTCACATCGGTCGTGAAAGGCACAATGCCAATGCGCACATCACCCGGATTGAGCGCGGCCGCAGAGACAGTGGTGATGAGATCCTTCGCGGCCTCTTTCAGAACGGTCATGCGCCCGCCCGTATCCATCGAGCCCGTATTGTCGAGAACGAGGATGACCTCGATCTTCTTGCCCATGCGGGTCACCTGCGATGTGGCCGCGATGTCGAGCGTCTTGATACCTGCAAGGCCCATTAGCGTGGTCGGCATATCGGCCTTCACGCTGAGCGAAACCACATTGCCGTTCTGCGAGACGGTGACAGTGCCCGGAACCCCGAGCTTGTCAGCGGGGTAGTTCGCGTCGAAATAATTCTGCGCGATCACCTGAAGCTGCTGGTTCGTCTGGTTGGTGGCTCCGCCCACGGCAAGGGCCGCCGCATCAAGCGCGGCTTTCAAGCGGTTCTCGACCGCATAGGCGCGCGAAATATCAACCGCCGCGCCCGCTGCAACCATGATGGGAAGCGCAGCCAGTGCGAACATGATCGCGAAATTGCCGCGCTGATCGGAGAAAAACCGACCGAAAAGGCTTCTGAAGCACCACATGAGCCGAAACCACCTTGCATGCCCTTCCGCGCCCTGGCAGCGAAGGACCGTTTATGCACCAGCGGATTTTAGGTTTTTCGCCGTTAAGAAGCCGTGAATCCGTAACCGGCCCGAAACGGCCCTTACCATTTGGTAACTGCCCGCGCGTTATCTAAAGGCTGCGCCATGGTGGCTTTTCAGCGCGAGGGCAAGGATGCCTGCATTTCCTCTCAATCGGCTTTACAGACCGCGCGGTCATGTGCGCTGCTTCCGGCGCTCGCAAGGCGGGAGCGTTGCCGTTGAGTTCGGCCTCCTCGCCATCCCCTTTTTCGCACTTCTCTTCGCGCTGATCGAAAACAGCGTGATCTATTTCAGCACAGCCAATCTCGACAATGTGGTTGCCGATGCGGGCCGCCTGATCCGCACAGGGCAGGCGCAGTCCAGCGGGATGACGGAAGGCGAGTTCAAGGATCTGATCTGCAAGGAAATGGTGCTGATCAGCAACTGCAAGAGCAAGCTGCATGTCGATGTGCGCAAGTACAGCAATTTCGGCAATGTGCAGCCGCCCGCACTTGTGGACAAGGATGGCAAGCTCGTCACGAACACCGTGTTCCAGCCGGGAGCTGCGGGCGAGATCGTGCTTGTGCGGGCCTATTTCTCCTGGGGAGTGATGACGCCTTCCTTTATCGGCCTTTCCAATCTTGAAGGGGGAGGACGGCTGATCGCAGCGAGCGCTGCTTTCCGCAATGAACCCTTCGGCTCCATGTTGCCAGTCAACTGACGGGGCGCGCGATGATCTTTCCCATGAAACATTTTGCGCGCCGTTCCCTCCGGCACTTCCTCGCCGATACGCACGGGCTTGGCGCTGTCGAGTTCGCGCTCATCTTTCCGCTGATGCTGGTGCTTTATTTCGGCGCCTTCGAGATCACGCAGATGCTGACGGCAGATCGGCGTACGACATCGGTTGCCTATACGGCGGCAGACCTCGTCGCGCAGGCCGCCTCGATCAGCAATGGCGAGATGAATGATGTTTTCGCGGCTAGCTCCGCGATCATGAAGCCCTTCAGCACGGACGGGCTTTCCATCCGTATCACCAGTGTTGTGGCAAATGCCGCAGGCGTGAACAAGGTTGCCTGGAGCGACGGCCACAAGATTGCTCCCCGCTCTGTCGGC
This sequence comes from Parvibaculum sp., assembly GCF_049672805.1. GTDB lineage: Bacteria > Pseudomonadota > Alphaproteobacteria > Parvibaculales > Parvibaculaceae > Parvibaculum. The sequence continues at coordinate 923 of NZ_JBATWS010000113.1, read as the reverse complement.
TCGAATTTCGACCTGCCGGCCGGCCTCACAACGCCCGGCACCAGCGTGATCGTGGCGGAAGTGTTCTACACCTACACCTCGCCCATCAGCAGTGCGGTCACGAAGTCGATCAACTTCAAGGAAGTGTCCTATCTGAAGCCGCGTCGGGCAAACTCCATCCCCCGAACGAACTGATTTCAGGACGGCCTCCGGCGATTAACCATGTTTGCGGCCGGGCTGTAGCAAAGATGCAGCAGCCCCTGTATTCGCCGCGCCCCCGCTTCCCCTCCGAACCCGTATGGATCGGGGCATGGCCGGGGCAAAGCCCGCCCGGGACCGGCCAGCGCCGGGGTCTTGCCGAGTAAGTCCTTGATTTTCATAAGGAAAATGTTTGGCGGAGGGAGAGGGATTCGAACCCTCGATACGGTTTCCCGTATACACGCTTTCCAAGCGTGCGCCTTCAGCCACTCGGCCACCCCTCCGGGTCACCCGGCGCGGCGGGCGAAGTGGCGGCACTATACGCAACAAAAGGGCTGAATCAATAAGGAAGGCGCCCTGCAGGCCTTTGATTTTACGAAACCTTCGGCGAAGTGTGCTTGTTTGGCACAGTCGATCCGGCTACCGTTCGGCTCTTGAGTGATTTCGATGTTCAATATGTGGGCTGGGGGGCTCTAGTCATGATCGTGTTCAGGCTGATCGGACTTCTTTTCATCATCGTCGCGCTGATGGCGCTGGGCTCGGATGCCCTGCTGTCTCTGGAAGCGCGGGAAGTCACCATGCGGTCTTTCAACGACCTCTGGGGGATTCTGCATGAAGGTAGCCGTGATGCCTTCTCCGGCTGGGCGGCCGAAGGCGCGCCGGAAGCGGCGCAGGGGCCGGTCGCGTCCGTGCTGGCGTTCCCGGCCTGGGGCGTGCTCGGTATCATCGGCATCGTGATTGCGGGA
>NZ_JBATWS010000112.1:0-1534 GCF_049672805.1 Parvibaculum sp. | reverse complement strand
AAACTGGCTCTTGAACGCGCCTGTTTCGGACGTTTTTTTGGTTTCAAATCAGATGGTTGCACCTTACGCACCGTAAAGCTCGAGGGTGTCCTGAAATCCGAGTTTTCCGAGCAATTACTTGGATTATAGTGCCGGTGGCGGTGGCGCGGCAAAGGAGGACGCAATGTCTATCACGAGCGGGGAGCGCGACACTGCCTTCGAGTCCGGACGTGAGGGGGACACGGCGCGCCCTTATGGTGGCGCGGTACCGAGACTCGATTTTACCCTTCCCAAGGGCGATCCGGGGCTTTTGGGCCCCGGATCGATGGGATGGAAGGCCAGCGCGAACCCGGTGGTGAGCGCCATTGGCGGCATTGCAGCCGTCATTCTCGAACTTTCAGAAAAACATGTGCGCGCGGGCGTGTGGGATCATTCGACTTTCAAGGTCGATCCGATCCGCCGCATGGAGCGCACGGGTATTGCGGCGATGGCCGTGACCTATGGCCCCACCGCCATGGCGGAACAGACCTTTCGCCGCGTCACCCGCATGCATGAGCGCGTGACAGGAACGACGCATGATGGCGCAAGCTACCGCGCGATGGAGCCTGAGCTTCTCACCTGGGTTCATGCCACCGCCTCATGGGGATTTCTCAACGCCTATAAGCGCTATATCGATCCCGGTCTCTCGCGCGAGGATGAGAGCCGCTACTATCGCGAGGGCGAAGTCATCGGCAAAGGGTTCGGTGCGGAATGGGTGCCGACATCAGCGGATGAGATGGATGCCTATATGGCCGAGATGATGCCGAAGCTTTATGCGAATGAGACGGTGCAGGAGTTTCTGGCACTGGTGCGCGATGCAACGCCGCTCGGTGCGGCTGGCAAGCCGCTGCAACGCCTTGTCACGCAGGCAGCGATTGATCTGTTGCCGGAGGAACTGCAAAGACAGTGTGGCGTCGCGGTTTCCGCAGCGGCGAGGCCGGTGGTGCGCCCTGCCATGCGCGCGCTTGCCTCATCACTCGGCTTTGCAATGCGCTTTGCCAAGGATCAGCCTGCCCATCAGGCTTGCCGCCGCATGGGAGTCTCGACAGACTGCCTGCGGTGATCGAATCCCCAAAAAGAAAAGCAGAAGAAACCGATGAATCTCGACCTTACGCCGGCCGATGCCGCGTTCCGCGATGAAGTACGCCAATTCCTTGCAGAGAATCTGACACCCGAACTGGCAGAAGCAGGCAAGCTCACCACGTCCGTCTTTACCGACAAGCAGTGGAACCTTGCCTGGCAAAAAATTCTCTACAAGAAGGGATGGGTCGCGCCGAACTGGCCCGTCGAATATGGCGGCACGGGCTGGACCGAGATGCAGAAATATATCTGGGTTTCGGAATGCACGCGGGCAGGCACGCCGAACCTTTCTCCGATGGGGCTTCGCATGTGCGGGCCGATGCTGATGAAGTTCGGCACCAAGGAGCAGAAGGACTATTACCTGCCGCGCATCCTTTCGGGCGAGGATTATTGGTGTCAGGGCTATTCAGAGCCGGGCGCGGGTTCGGACCTTGCC
>NZ_JBATWS010000111.1:0-3563 GCF_049672805.1 Parvibaculum sp. | reverse complement strand
CCATTGACGTGGTGTGACGGAGTTTGCGCGGATATAGGTTGCCAAGCCTCGATATGTATCAGCGATTTTTGCTGTTTCCGCGCGCTGCATAATTCCGAAAATCTCTGCGGCGATAGCTCTTGACCTGAGCCCCTGAAGTTCCTCCAGGTTTGAGTAGAGGCCGTCCCTTGAAGGAGACGGATGATGAGACGATCAAGGGTTCAGGGAAGAGCAGATCATCGCGATCCTGCGGGAGCAGGAGAGCGGCATCCGGACGGCGGATGTGTGCCGCAAGCACGGGATCAGCGGAGCGACCTTTTACAAGTGGAAGTCGAAGTATGGCGGCCTTGACGTGTCGGAGGCGCGGCGGCTGAAGGTTCTCGAGGACGAGAACGCGCGGCTGAAGAAGATTCTGGCCGACGCCATGCTCGACGCCCCCGGGATGCAACGGGCGGGGGCGTCTGAGCGTTGTAGGGGCTCCACGCCCCGCCCCGTTGCATCACCGAGCCCAACAGGCTCAAATGATCAACAGACTCTACTTCCAACTGGATGAAACTTGGGGCTCAGGTCAAGTAATTGGAGTGGCAGGTGCGACATCGCCCTCGAAAAAAGCTAGGAAAACGTAGACCTTTTTTCTGTCGCACCATGCGCCAACATATTGTTTTTCCAGGGAAATGACACTTCGCCCCTGGGCACCACTCCCCCTTTCCGGCTTCAGCTTCTGATTTTTTCGGGCTTTGAGCGCCGCGGCTGCGTCGTGACCTGTTATTGCTGCATTCAGCGCCGATATATTTCGGCGATATTGAACAGCGCATCCATGTCCAGGATCGACAGCCTGCCGCCCACGACTTTGACAATATTCCTTTCCCGAAAATTGCTCATCACGCGGCTGACATGGACCTGTGTGAGGCCAAGCGTGTCGGCTATGGCCTGCTGACGGAGCGGAAAGGGCATCGAGTTTTCATCGGCAAGGCCACGCCTTGTCAGGCGGCGATGCAGTTCCGCAATAAATCGGGCCAGGCGCTGTTCGGCATTGCGACGACCGAGATCGACGAGACGGGCTTCGGTGTCCTTGCGACCGGATATGCAGATGCCGAGAAAGGACCATATAAGCGACGGGTCCTCGGTACCGATCTCCTTCAGTTCAGCTACATCGAAAGAGCAGCAGGTGACATCCGTCAGCGCCTGCACCGGGACACGGATGGTCGGATAAACAACAAGTTCCGCCCCTGCAATATCTCCTGGCACGAGAATGGACAGAACCTGCCGCCGCCCGTCCGGGACATGAGTGAAGCGGGTCGCCCAACCCGAGCGGATCACCGCTATGCGCCCCGGTGCCTCGCCCGGCCGGAAAATCTGATGTCGCGCACGAATGGTGATCTCTGTTTTATGCCGCTTCCTGCCGGATCGCGCATCCATCACGGCGGCGCATACTCCGGTGCTGCGAAGGGGGCACTCGGCACATCCTGCAGGCACCCCGTCAGCACTGAGACTGCGTGAGTTGCGGGGAGTGTCCCGGAGGACAGGGCTCTCACTCATACTTTTTATGACTTCCGGTTCTGCGAAGGGGGGAAATCCGCACACCCACCAGGTGCCCTGTCAGCGCGGGGGCTGCGTGATTTGCGGGGGGTGTCCCGACAAACAGGACTCTTACTCATACTCGTTTCAACTCTTCAGTACCGGTCGGCTCGTCACGCCCACAAAATACTGTTTCAGATTGAGAAAACTATCGGGTCGAACTTGCCGGTTCCAAGCGGTTTTTGATGAAACGCCAATTTTTAACTTAGGTTATAAATCCAGTATATAAGTATAGTTTATAATAAAACTTGAAGTATTCTAGCAATGTTAACCATTTGTTTCAAATGAATCCCCAAAGTTGTCGCCGACTACTCCAAAAGGGAGACAAAACGTCGCAGTTGGCGCTCGTTTACTCCAGACCGGAGCAGTCCTGGGGGAAGGCCAGCGGGGCTGGCCAATTTGGGAGGGCGATCATGGCGATGACAACATCTGCTGAGGACCGCGAAGCGCGTCTGCGTTTCATGGAAGTATCGGAAGTAACGGGCAAGTCATTGCGGGATTTCTGGAAGGTGCTGGAGCCGCAGCTGCCAGACATTCTCGACGGTTTCTACGCGCATCTCAGCGCAGTGCCACAGCTTGCAAATCTTGTCGGCACGCAGGTCCCTCGCCTGAAGCAGGCGCAGGCAACGCATTGGGCGCGGCTTTTCTCGGGGACATTCGACGACGGATATATGCTGAGCGTCCGCACGGTCGGGCTGACGCATAACCGCATTGGCCTCGAACCGCGCTGGTATATCGGTGGCTACAAGTTCGTGATGAACCGTCTCGCGGAACTGGCGGTGAAGAAGTATCGCTGGAACCCGACGAAGCTCTCGCAGGTTCTGAGCGCCATCAACACCGCCGTCTGCCTTGATATGGATCTCGCCATCTCGACCTATCAGGAGGCGATGGTGGAAGAGCGTGCCGCACGGCACCGCGCGCTGGAAACGGCGATCGGCGACTTCGATCTCGCAGTGAACGAAATCATCAAGTCGGTCGCATCGGCGGCAACGGAGCTGCAGGCTTCTGCCCAGTCAATGAGCGTAACGGCCGAGCAGACAAGCTCCAAGACAACCATGGTGGCAGCCGCTGCCGAAGAAGCCTCGGCCAATGTGCAGACAGTCGCTTCCGCGAGTGAACAGCTCTCGAGTTCGATTGCCGAGATCGGGCGTCAGGCTTCCATGTCAACGAGGATCGCCGGGCAGGCGGTGCAGGAAGCACATCGCACCGACAGCAAGGTGCAGGGTCTGGCAGATGCCGCACAGAGGATCGGTGACGTCGTGACGCTCATCAATGACATCGCGGCACAGACCAATCTTCTCGCACTCAATGCGACGATTGAAGCGGCGCGCGCCGGTGAGGCGGGCAAGGGCTTTGCTGTTGTCGCTTCCGAAGTGAAGAGTCTTGCCAACCAGACCGCGAAGGCGACGGAAGAAATCGCCGAGCAGATCAAGGCGATCCAGGGCGCGACGCAGGAATCCGTCGATGCGATCAAGTCGATCGAACAGACGATCACCGAGATGAATCAGATCGCAACCTCGATTGCGGCCGCAGTCGATGAACAGGACGCAGCAACAAACGAGATCGCCCGCAATGTGCAGGAAGCGGCCCGCGGCACACAGGATGTTTCTTCCAATATTGTGACCGTGGCGGAAGCCGCCGCCGAAACCGGTTCTGCTGCCGCCCAGATTTCGGGATCGTCGGACATCCTTGCCCGGCAAGCAGAAACGCTGCGCCAGCAGGTGGACACCTTCCTCAATCGCGCGCGTGCTGCGTGAGGCACGGGGCTCTGGGGGGAGAGAGCTGTGGCTTACCTCACACCGGCGGTGGATTGCACACCCGCGGTTTTCGTGTTCGATCCCGCCAATGGGCAGCTCGTGTCTCAAAATGCGAGCGCAGGCGAGCTGCTCGAGGCTGTGGGCTGGCCGGCAGAACTTGCGCCCACGCTTTCCGGCATTGAAAAGCGCATTGCGGGTGGCGGCAGGATGGTGGTCATGGCGCATGACCGAAGCGCACAGGGTGAGCAG
>NZ_JBATWS010000110.1:0-2165 GCF_049672805.1 Parvibaculum sp. | reverse complement strand
TGCCCTCCGCAAGCTGCGCGATCTGCAACCGCTCTTCTTCGCTTGGGTCCGCAGCCCTGCCCCTGCCGCGCGCGGGGGCTGCGCCCGCCATCGCATCGGCCATCAGCCTGGCAATATCGGAGTCGCTCAGCGGCATCATGCGAAGCATCCGGCAGCGCGAGCGGATGGTCGGGAGAAGACGTCCCGGCTGATGGGAAATGACCAGAAAGAGCCCGTTTGCTGGCGGCTCTTCAAGTGCTTTCAGAAGCGCATTGGCCGCATTGGGGTTCATTTCATCCGCGCTGTCGATAATGACAACACGCCACGCACCGCGCTCTGCCGCTGTCAGCCCGAAGAAATGGCCGATGCGGCGCACCTCATCCACGGTGATGACGGTCTTGAGCTTCTTCGTCTTGTCATCCCATGGGCGGCGCACGGTGAGAAGGTTCGGATGGCTTCCCGCCACCACCTGATGAAAGACAGGTGAGTTCTCCGGGACGGAAAGATCGCGCGCGCCCGCCGCGCGGGCGGCGTCAGGCGTGCCGTAATGCAGTGCGAAACGCGCCATGCGATAGGCGAGCGTCGCCTTGCCAATGCCCTTCGGCCCCGTCAGCAGCCAGGCATGCTGCATCCGGCCGCTCATGAAGGCGTCGAACAATGCCTGCTCGGCTTCCTTCTGCCCGACAAGCTGCGAAACCTCACGCGGATGCGGGAAGTCGCCCAGCCGGTCGCTTTCGGGAATCTCGGTCTCGCTCATGCCTTCTAGGTAGCATGAGGGGGTCCGCACGTCATGCGGTGTAACGGGGAGGAAGCGCGGTCAGCGCGTTTCCGGCGCCGTGCCCTGCCGCTGGGCAACCCGCCCCTTCGGCCGCTCAACCTCGGCCGTGAGGACGTTCACCTGTTCATTCAGGTCGCTGGCGAGCGGATCGATATGCTCGTCATTCACCACCACCTCGTAATAGAGGTGGTTGCCGGTGGCGAGCCCGGTCATGCCGACATAGCCGATGACCTCGCCCTTCTTCACTCCGACGCCCGGCCGGATGCCCGGCGCGAAGCCGGAGAGATGGGCGTAATATGTTTTCACGGAATCGGAATGGCTCACCGTGATGAGCTTGCCGTAATTCCCGCGCCAGCCCGCCATGCTGATAATGCCGTCTTCGGTCGCATAGACCGGCGTGCCCTTGGGGGCGGCGTAATCCACGCCCTTGTGAAAGCGGCGGTCCTTCAGCACCGGATGGGTGCGCCAGCCGAAGCCGGATGTCATGCGCGCTTTGGAAGTGTCGATCGGATCGATGAAATGCAGGCCGCGATTGGGATAGGTGGCAGGCGCCACTTCGGGCTTCATCAGAGGCAGGATGTAGCTTGTCGCTTCAAACCCGCGTTCGGCCTCATTGGCCGAGGAAGATGTGGAGGGCAGAAAAACCAGAGCGAGGGTCAGAGCCGTCGCAACAGCAGGAGAAACAAACGCGCCCGTGGCGTCGCGGTGTCGTCGTTTCATCGGCGATCCTTTATGTCGGGCGCGGCCTTGGTGCCGGTTCTGTCTGCGGGCTCAAAATCAAACCCGTGTTCTATAGTCGACAGATCGCATCAAGGTAAATGCTGTTAACTGAAATTTTTTGTCACAAACTTGGGGATATGTGGCCGTCCTCAGGGGGAGAGCCGTTCCTCGACAACCCGCCAGATGGCCGAGGCAACCTCGCCTTCCGAGGCTTCAGCGTCAATCAGGACGCAGCGATCAGGCTCATTTTTTGAAATATTTTCAAAGGCTTGCCGAAGGTTCTTGTGAAACTGGATATCCATGCGCTCATAGCGGTCCTCGCCGCTCGTGGCGCGCACTCCGGCCCGTTTGAGGCCAAGTTCCGGGTCAATATCGAGGATCAGCGTGAGCACGGGCATATCGTCGCCCACAACGAGATTGCGCAGCCGGGTGATGAAATCCGCCCCTAACCCCTGCGCCACGCCCTGATAGGCCATGGTGGAGTCGACAAAGCGGTCGGAGATTACCCAGTCCCCCCGATCAAGCGCAGGCCGGATCGTGCGGGCGAGATGTTCCTCGCGCGCGGCAAAATGAAGAAGCGCCTCCGTGCGCGGCGCCCAGCGGCCCGTCTCACCCGTTACCAACAGCTCGCGGATGAGTTCGGCACCCGGCGCGCCGCCCGGCTCCCGCGTGGTGACAACCTTATGCC
>NZ_JBATWS010000109.1:0-1508 GCF_049672805.1 Parvibaculum sp. | reverse complement strand
AGTGTGAAAGGATCAGCCTATGCGCAAACCTGTCCGTCTTGGCATCGCCGGCCCCGTCGGTTCTGGCAAGACCACGCTTCTGATCCAGCTCTGTCGAGAGATGGGCAAGCGCTACTCGATGGCAGTCATCACCAACGACATATTCACCCAGGAAGACGCAGAGATTGTTGCGCGCAGCGGAGCAATCGACCTTGAACGCATCGTAGGCGTGGAAACTGGAGGCTGTCCACACACTGCCATTCGTGAAGACGTCTCGATGAATCTGGTGGCGGTCAACAACCTGGTCAAACGCTTTCCCGACCTAGACTTGATCCTGATCGAAAGCGGTGGCGACAACCTTGCCGCAACGTTCAGCCCCGAGCTTGCCGACAGCCATATATATGTGATCGACGTCGGGGAAGGCGAAAAGATCCCGCGCAAGGGCGGGCCGGGGATCACCCGTTCGCCGCTGCTTCTGATCAACAAGATGGACATCGCTCCTTATGTCGGCGCAGACCTGTCGGTCATGGATCGGGACGCCCGCAAGATGCGGGGCAGCAAGCCCTACATCTTTACCAACATGAAGTCCGGCGCGGGGCTGGAAGCTGTCATCACCTGGGTTGAGCACAGCGTGCTCATGTCTGAAGCCGCTTGAGGTCTTATCATCATGCAAATCGTCTATCCGGATAGCAACTGGGCCATCGGCAAACATGCCTTGATGAACTTGCATGTCATCAAGCGAAACGGCCGGACCGAAATCGACCCGAAGAGCTGGCGCATACCTTATCAATGGCAGGGGTGCCACTATCAGGACAATGACGACCAGCCCTTCCTGCTTACCATAAACAGCGGCGGCGGCTTCGTCGAAGGCGACTCCGCCCAGCTCTACGCCACGATGGAAGAGGATACGCGCGCGCTCATCACGACGACTGCGGCGAGCAAGTTCTACAAATGCCCGCAAGGTGAGACGTCTCGCGAAGAAATCCGCATCGGCGTCAGCAAGGATGCGCTGCTGGAATACGTGCCTGACGAAGCCATTTTGTTTGCGGATTCGAGAGTGGAAAGGCGCACGCGCATCGACCTTGATTCCACATCGCATCTTTTTGCCACCGACATGATCGCGGCTGGCCGCGTCCACTACGGCTCAGGCGAGGCATTCAAGTTCCAGGCCCTCGAATCCGAATTCGAAGTGCGAGTAGACGGAGAGGTCGTTCTGCTCGATCGCTTGATTGCCCAGGATACCGAGGAAGTGGATGCGCTGCGCCGCCTATGGGGAGGCTCGTCCCAGATGGCGACGATCATCGCCGTAAGCGCCAATCTTCCCCGCGGCATCGAAAGCAAGATCGAAGAAGAAATCTCGAATTGCGAAGTTTCTTCCGCAGGTGCGACCCGCATCGGAAATGCCGTCATTTGCCGTATTCTTGCAGCGGAAGCATGGGCTTGCCATGAGGCCGTCTACAAATGCTGGAGTCTGGTGCGTCCTCATCTGGCAGGAAAGGCCGCGCGCCCTATCCGCAAATGTTGAGCAG
>NZ_JBATWS010000108.1:0-5202 GCF_049672805.1 Parvibaculum sp. | reverse complement strand
ATATCGGGAACGGAGCACTCTTCCTCGGCAAAGGCTTGAGGTGTTCTGGAACGATTGCCCGGCCTAGAAGATGCCCGAGAGCCAGCCTTCCTTTTTCGGCTTGACGGTCGGCGTCTCACCTTCCGTCACAGGCTTGCCTTCGGCTTCGTTCCGCTGGATACGCTGAACTTCTTCCGACGGGTTGACGAGGCGCTCATCCGGCGGCGTACCGGGCTTGCGCCAGAAAATCACGTCATCGACGAAGGTCTGGTCACGCTCGACAAGGGAGCGCGTCTCGGCATTCACAACCTGCCGAATGCGCGGATCGGCCTGCGCCCCACCGGATTGCTGCAAAAGTATCTGCTCACCCGAAGAAATCGTGGAGCCATCGGCGGCAACAGCCTGGTCGCCAAGCAGGGCGCGCTGCGCAGTCACACCCGGCTGAATTTCCATTTCCTGCGGACGGGGCGCACCGGGCTGCGGCGGACGCAGCGAATAATCCGGCGGAATAACGAGCGGCGCCTTGGTTACGATCGCAAACTCATCCGGCGCTGTTTTGCCATAACCGAGCGTATCCCGGAGGCTTTCACCACCGCACCCCGTGAGCGCCACGGAAAGCCCGATAATGATACCGGCCTTTGCGCTCCACCCGAGGAACCGGGAGATTTCCGCTTCTTTGGTCACGTCGCAGTCTCCTTGGCGATGCTTTCGTGTCATCTGGCGTTGGTCTTTGGCGCTTCCGGCTTCCTGAACAGGCCCGGCCAGACCGATTCGAGAATGATGAGCGCCACGCCCAGCGCTATCCACACATCGGCTATGTTGAAGATATACCAGTAAAATCCGAAGGCGTGGAAACTAAAAAAGTCCGCCACCGCACCATAGGCAATGCGGTCATAGACGTTGCCAATGGCCCCGCCGAGGATAAGGCCGATGGCGATGGCGATGGCGCGCAGATCCACCCGCGCCAGCCAGAGCGCGAGGCCGATGCTCACCGCCATTGCAAAACAGACAAGAATGACGACGCCGGTTCCCGTCTGCGCTTCAAAGAGGCCATAGCTCACCCCCTTGTTCCACGCCATGACGAGGTCGAAAAAAGAGGTCACCTCCACCCGGCCCCGGGCGGGAATGTCATAGATGTGGAGCATCCACCATTTATGCAGCCGGTCCGAAGCGAACCCCGCCAGTGCCACGGCAAAGCCCAGAAATGAGAGGGGCCCCCAGAAGGTTTCGCGGCTCAGGCGGGTCATGCTTCTTCCTTTCGGCTCAGCTTGTGGCGGCGCGGGCGTCGAACTCCCTCACCGCTGCCGCATCGCGCAATGACAGATCGGGATAATCCGGGTCACTGCCCACTTCCGGCAGGATACGCCATGAACGCGCACATTTGCGCCCCTCGGCGAGTTTCGGCACCACGGCAACGCCCGGCACATCATCAAGCCGCCAGGCCTCTGCCGGGCCTTCGCCTTCGATAAGTGTAGCCTGGCTCGTGATCGCGATTTCGGCGAGATCGACGCCCTTCATCGCTTCGATGAGTTCGGGCCGCGAGACATAGACCTCGGGGGCCGCCTCAAGGCTTGCACCGATCCGCTTCTCGCGGCGCTCCACTTCGAGCGCGCCCGTTACCACGCGGCGAAGCTCGCGGACCTTTTTCCACTTCTCCGACAGCGCATCATCACGCCAGTTGGCAGGGATTTCCGGGAAGGTGCGCAGATGCACCGAATCCGTGTCCGAGGGGAAGCGCGTCAGCCAGACCTCTTCCACCGTGAAACAGAGCACCGGCGCGAGCCATGCTGTCAGGCAAGAGAAGAGATGGTCGAGCACCGTGCGGCAGGCGCGGCGGCGAAGCGAGGACGGCGCGTCGCAATAAAGCACATCCTTGCGGATATCGAAGTAGAAGGCGGACAGTTCGACATTCATGAAAGTCGAGACGGATTGCGTCACGCGCTTGAAGTCGTAATCGCTGTAAGCCTTGCGAACGAGTACATCAAGCTCGGCAAGGCGGTGCAGCACCACGCGCTCAAGCTCCGGCATGTCGGCCACTTCGACACGCTCCGCATCATCGAAGCCCGCGAGATTGCCGAGCAGATAGCGGAATGTGTTGCGCAGTTTCCGATAGGCTTCGACATTCGATTTGATGATGTCGTTGCCGATATTGTGGTCTTCCCAATAGTCGGTCGAGGCAACCCAGAGGCGCAGAATATCGGCGCCGTTCTGCTCCACGATCTTTTGCGGAGCAATGACATTGCCGAGCGACTTCGACATTTTCCGGCCTTTCTCATCCATGGTGAAGCCATGGGTGAGAACCTGCTTGTAGGGCGCGCGGCCGCGCGTGCCGACACTTTCAAGCAGCGAGGACTGGAACCAGCCGCGATGCTGGTCCGAACCTTCAAGATAGAGATCGGCAGGAGACGGCAGGCCACGGCCTTCGAGCACGAAAGCATGCGTGGAGCCTGAATCGAACCAGACATCGAGAATGTCTGTCACCTTCTCCCATTCATCGGCATTGTATTTGCTCCCAAGGAACTCGGAGGCCGGGCGCTCGAACCAGGCATCAGCGCCTTCCTTCGCAACCGCCTCGACAATACGCGCATTCACTTCCTCGTCGCGGAGAAGCGACCCATCGCTCTTGCGTACAAAGATTGTCAACGGCACACCCCAGGCGCGCTGACGCGAGAGCACCCAGTCGGGTCGCGTCTCGACCATGGAATAGATGCGATTGCGGTTGCGCGCCGGCACCCAGCGCACTTTCTCGATTTCTTCCAGCGCCACCTGACGGAAAGGCTTGCCGCCCGCCGCTTCAACCGGCGCATCCATCGACACAAACCATTGCGGCGTGTTGCGGAAGATGAGCGGTGCTTTCGACCGCCATGAATGCGGATAGGAATGCGTGACCTTTCCCTGCGCGAGAAGCGCACCGGCCTTTTCAAGCTCTTCGATCACGGCGGCGTTGGCGTTGCCTTCCTTGCCCTGCCGCGTCAGCACGAACTTGCCTGCAAAAAGCGGCACATGGTCGTAATAGACGCCTTCTTCATTCACCGTTTCGGGAATGTCCTTCGCGCCGAAATTCTCGACCCAGATGAAATAGTCGTCCTGACCGTGGCCGGGCGCCGTATGGACAAAGCCCGTACCGGCTTCTTCCGTGACGTGATCGCCTGCGAGAAGCGGCACATCGAAATCATAGCCCTTCCCGCGGAAGGGATGCGCGCAGGTGACGCCTGCAAGCTCATCCGCCGTCACGTCGCGGAGTCGTGTCCATTCCTCGATCTTCGCGTCCTTGCGCACCTGCTCGGCCAGCGCATCGGCAAGCACGAGCTTCTCGCCCGTCGCCTTCACCTCATAAAGCCCATAGGCGATTTTCGGCGAATAGGAGATCGCGCGGTTCGCGGGGATGGTCCAGGGGGTCGTCGTCCAGATGACGATGGCAGCGCCGCTGAGCGCATCGCCCTTCACGACCGGAAACTTCACCCAGATCGTGTGGCTGACATGGTCGTGATATTCGACTTCGGCTTCCGCGAGCGCGGTCTTTTCCACGACCGACCACATGACGGGTTTCGAGCCGCGATAGAGCGAGCCGTTCATCAGGAACTTCTGGAATTCCTCGACGATCTTCGCTTCCGCATCGAAAGACATTGTGAGGTAGGGATTGTCCCACTCGCCCGACACGCCGAGCCGCTTGAATTCCTCGCGCTGCACATCGACCCAGTGCTGCGCGAATTCGCGACATTCGCGGCGGAACTCGAGTGCGGGCACTTCGTCCTTGTTCAGCCCCTTCTTGCGATACTTCTCCTCGATCTGCCATTCGATTGGCAGGCCATGGCAGTCCCAGCCGGGTACATAAGACGCGTCCTTGCCCATCATCTGCTGCGAGCGAACGACCACATCCTTCAGGATCTTGTTCAGCGCATGGCCGATATGGATGTTGCCATTCGCGTATGGGGGGCCGTCATGCAGGATGAAGGTCTCGCGGCCCTTCGCCGCTTCACGCAGGCGCTTGTAGAGGCCGAGCTTCTCCCAGCGGGCAAGCCATTCCGGCTCGCGCTGCGGCAGCCCTGCCTTCATCGGGAAGTTGGTGGTGGGCAGAAAGATTGTGTCGCGGTAGTCGCGGCCGGTCGGCGTATCTTCGGTGGACATGAACGGTCCCAGCTATTCGGGGTTGCGCGATGGAATTAAGGATTACCCGGCTCCTGCCCCCGGACCGAAAGGGTCCGTCAGCGGCAGTCCGGGTCTGTAATTCGCGCTTCTATGAGGGGAACGGGGCTGCCCATTCCCGGCTTCAGCATGAGCATTTTCATGGGCGCGTTTCTAGCAGCCGGTCCCTTAACAGTCCAGTAATGGCCGCCTTCCGGCTGGCCCCGACCAGGCCTATAGTCCGCCCCATGCGCCAGATCCTTGCCCTTCTCGCCCTCACTTTCCTGCTTCTTGCCCCCGCCGCACGCGCGGAAAGCCCGGTCCTTGCCGGGATAGCCCACTCGGGCGAGGTGCGCGTGGGGCTGACGGGCGATTACAAGCCCTTTTCCTGGGAGGAGCCGGAGGGACATTTTGAGGGGATGGACGCCGATATGGCCGCTGCCCTTGCCCGCGATCTCGGCGTCCGGCTCACCATTACCCGCACAAGCTGGCCCACACTGATGGATGACCTTGCCACGGGGAAGTTCGACATCGGTATGGGCGGCATTTCCATCACCGAGGCGCGGCAGGAAAAGGCACTGTTCTCGATGCCGCTGCTGAGCGATGGCAAGGCCCCCGTCGCCCGCTGCGCGGATGCCGAACGCTTCCGCACGCTGGACGGGATCGACCGCGAAGGCGTGCGCGTCATCGTGAACCCCGGCGGCACGAATGAACAATTCGCCCGCGCGAACATCCATCGCGCGACGCTCATCCTCCACAAGGACAACGCCACCGTCTTCGATGAAATCGCTGCGGGCCGCGCCGATGTGATGATGACGGATGCCATCGAAACGCGGATTGTGGCGAAGGAGTATCCCTCCCTCTGCGCGACCAGCCCCGACGCGCCCTTCACCAGAGCAGAGAAGGCCTATCTGCTGCCGCAGGATGCCGCTTGGAAAGCCCGCGTCGATGACTGGCTCGCCCGGATGGAAGCGAACGGGGAGAGGGCGCGGATTTTCGCAAAGTGGGTGGAGTGAAAATCAGGAAGTAAAGTCGTGGATGGCCCGGACAAGCCGGGCCATGACGAAAAAAGGGGAGGTCATAGGACGAGTTACAGGC
>NZ_JBATWS010000107.1:0-2083 GCF_049672805.1 Parvibaculum sp. | reverse complement strand
GTTTTGCAGCCTTTGCAGGCGCGAAGTTTGCGCTGCGCGCCCTCGCGCAGAGCATGGCGCGGGAGCTTGGGCCGCAAGGCATTCATGTTGCCCATACGATCATTGATGGCGCCATCGACACGGCCTTTATCCGCGACAATTTCCCTGAGCGCTACGCGCTCAAGGAAGAAGACGGCATTTTGAATCCGGACCACATTGCCGAAGCCTATTGGCAGCTTCATAGGCAGCCGCGCAGCGCCTGGACGCATGAACTGGATCTGCGGCCATGGCTGGAAAAATTCTGAGGGCAGGAAACCCGTCCATGACCAAACAAGTGGAATTCCATTTCGATTTCGGCAGCCCGAATGCCTATCTCGCGCATAAGGTCGTGCCCGCGATCGAGAAGCGGACCGGTGTGACCTTTACCTATGTGCCGGTGCTGCTCGGCGGCATCTTCAAGGCGACGAACAATGTGTCGCCCATGGTTGCCAATCACGGCATCAAGAACAAAAACGAATATCAGGCTCTCGAGATGGACCGCTTCGTGAAGAAGCATGGTCTCACGAAATATGTCTTCAACCCGCATTTCCCCGTGAACACGCTGCAGATCATGCGTGGTGCGGTGGCAGCGGAGATGGACGGCTTTCTCCCCGCCTATATCGAGGTGGTGATGGCAGCGATGTGGGAACAGAAGCTCAAGATGGATGATGCCGAGATCATCAAATCCACACTTGATGCGGGCGGGCTTGATGGCACGCATGTTCTTGCCCGCATTCAGGACGCCGATGTGAAGGCGAAGCTCATCGCCAATACGGAAGCAAGCGTGGCGCGCGGCAGCTTTGGCATCCCGACCTTTTTCGTCGATGGCGAGATCTATTTCGGCAAGGACCGGCTCCGCGAGGTAGAAGAAGCGATCATGCAAGCCTGATTTACGCGGCGTTTATCGCGGGAGCGTTGCCGTGCGCGGGCGGCTGTGGCACATCCCCGGATAATTGTTCCGTCTGCCGGAGTGTGTGCGCCATGAATGCGAGTGTTCCCGTCAAAACGCCGATCTTTTCCCGCGAGGGCGATGTCTGGGTGCCGGATGCCTATGCGGCCGGTCCCTTTCGGGGGCTTTACGGCGGCGCGGTTGGCGGGCTTGTCGGCGCGGCGATGGAAGAACATGCGCGCAAGGAAGGCTGGGGCGTGCCGCTTTCCTCCAGCGTCACCATTCTCCGCCCGGCGCCGCTCTCTCCTCTCTCAACCGAAATCAGTGTGTTGCAGGCGGGACGGCGCAATGCCGTTGCCGAGTGTGTGCTGCGTGATCCGGCAACAGACAAGCTCATCGCGAAGGGGCAGGCGATCTTCGTGCAGCCCGCACCCCACACATCGGCCCCGCTGACACCGGAGCCTCAGGGCACACACTGGACTGTCGATCCCGAAACCCTGCCGCAATGGCAGAACGGGCGGCGGCCGGAGCATGTGAACTTCCTTCATATTCTCGACATGCGCGATGAGCTGGATGCGAAGGGCCGTCCGACCATACGCTGGTCGCGCATGATGCGTCCGCTCATGCCCTTCCCCTCGCTGCTCGGAACGCTTTTCACGGCGGCGGATAATGCGTCTGCCTTCTGGCTTTCGGCGAGCGGGGCATGGCCGACCGATTTCGGTTTTCCCAATGTCGATGTGTCGGTGCATGTTTCCCGCGCGCCGCAGGGCGAGTGGATCGGTGTGCTGCCCGACGCGCTGCTGCATCAGACCGGCATGGGAATGAGCGAAGGCGTACTTTACGATCAGGCGGGCGTGCTTGGCCGGACCTGCCAGACCAACCTCATCGTACCGCGCGACTGAAGCATTTTCGCAGGGCCGCAGCGCCATGCTATGACTGAGGCCATGACGCTTTCAGACGATCAGCTTGAGCGATATGCGCGGCACATTGTGCTGAAGGAGATTGGCGGCCCCGGCCAGCAAAAACTCCTGAAGGCGCGTGTGCTCATCATCGGTGCGGGCGGGCTTGGCTCGCCCTGCATGATCTATCTTGCGGCGGCAGGTGTCGGCACCATCGGCATTATCGACAATGACACCGTGTCGCTCTCAAACCTGCAACGCCAGATCGCGCATGGCA
>NZ_JBATWS010000106.1:0-8908 GCF_049672805.1 Parvibaculum sp. | reverse complement strand
AAAGATCAGGTTTGGCCAGAACTCGGATTCAATCCATACGGCAAGATCGGGCGACCAGTGATCGAGAAAGCGCCCGCAATAGGTTGGATGATCAAGCGGCACATATTGATGGATAGCGCGCTCGGGCAGCCGGTCCGCCATCAGCTTTGCCGAGGTGACGGTGCCGGTTGTCACGAGAACATGAAGATCAGGCCCTGCTGCCAGAAGTTGATCGACCAGCGGCAGCACGGAGAGGGATTCTCCCACACTTGCCGCATGAAGCCAGACGAGCTTTCCCTTCGGGCGCGGTCGGGCTGCAATGCCAAGCCTTTCGTCGCGCCGTGCCGGGTCTTCCTTGCCGCGCGCAGTGCGCCGGTCAAGCAGAAGCGGCACAACAGGCGCGAGGCAGCGTGTCAGGCTTCTGTAGATGGCGAGGCCCATGGAGAGCTTTCCATTCATGGCAGCGCGACGGGGCTCAATGGGCAGGCGCTCCCCGATCCTTTGCCGGAGAGGCGCGCCCCACAATTTCTTCCGCCTCGGCGGCAACGGCGTTCAGCCCGTCTTCGACACGCTTTCGCGCTTCCTCGATTTCTTCCGGTGTTGCATCGCGCGGCACATAGATCGGCTCGCCCCAGACAAGCGCTCCTTTGGAGAAGGGCAGGTTGATGGTGAAGCTGTCCCAGTTATTGAGCCGGATGCGCGCGCGCGTTGTGGCCGCAACAGGTATGATGGGGCAACCGGAGAGCCGAGCCAGCATGACAATGCCTTCGCCTGCAAGTCGCGCGGGGCCGGGCGGCAGGTCGGCAGTCAGGCCGATGGAAATATTTTCGCCAAGTGCGCGCACCATGGCGCGTAGAGCGCCAGCGCCCCCCTTGCCCTTCTGCTTGTGGGCGCGTTCCTCGCCCTTCGGCACGCCGGCCCCGCGGATCGTACCGACACCCAGAAACTCCATCACCTTGGCAACGATCTCGCCATCACCATGACGCGAGACGAGAATGCGCATCTCACGCCAGTTGTGCCAGAAGGTCGGCAGGATCATGTTCTGACCATGCCATGTGGCAGCAACGAAGGGCTTGTCCTCGCTCCAGAAGCGTGCGGCAATATCTCCGCGTCGTATTTCGAAACGGCCTGTGCGGCGCACCAGTTTGATGAACAGGGCGATGAGCCAGGCGATGATTTTCGTAAATCTCTCGCTCTTCAGGATCTTTTTCACAGGGCTTCAGTCTCCGCGCGCTCTTCCGCGTGGATGACAGGCGCTGCCGCCTTGTCATCTGCAGGTTCCGCGATGAACTGGGAGCGGGAAAGCTCTGCATAAAGCCCGCCCATCGCGACGAGATCATCATGCGTTCCCTGTTCGACCACGCGGCCTTCATCAATTACGCAAATCAGGTTGGCATGTCTGATGGTGGAAAGACGGTGCGCAATGACAAGCGTTGTCCGTCCCTGCATCAGCCGGGAAAGCGCCGTCTGCACCTGAATTTCGGAAGCCGTGTCGAGGGCGGATGTCGCCTCGTCCAGCAGCAATATGGCGGCATTCTTCAGCATGGCGCGCGCAATGGCGATGCGCTGGCGCTGGCCGCCGGAAAGCTTGAACCCTGCCTCGCCCACACGCGTGTCATAGCCGTCGGGCAAGGCAATGATGAAATCATGCGCGGCGGCATTGCGCGCCGCTTCCTCGATTTCCTCATCGGTCGCATCGGGCGTGCCATAGGCAATATTTGCGCGGATGGTGTCGTCGAAAAGGAAAGGCTCTTGCGTCACAAGGGAGCTCGCGGCACGCAGCGAGGAAAGCGTCACGTGACGCACATCCTGCCCGTCAATCAGTACGCGACCCTCTGTCGGGTCGTAAAAGCGCGGCACAAGATTGAGGATCGTGCTTTTCCCGGCGCCGGACGGGCCGACAAGCGCAACCGTATGGCCTTGCGGCACATCAATGGTGATGCCGGCGAGCGCGGGCGTATTGTCATCATAGTGAAAATGCACATTCTCGAAGCGGATCGATCCGCCGCGCACTTCCAGCGGCTTCGCATCGGCAGGCGCCGTGATGGATGGTTCGATATCGAGAATGGGAAAGACGCGCGCCGCCGCTGCCGCACCGTCATGCATCATCGTCTGCGTATTGGCGAGCTTCTTCAGCGGCTCATAGGCAAGCAGCATGGCGGAGAGAAAGCCCGCCAGATCACCAATGGTGAGGAACCCGGTCTGGACGCTTCGCCCGCCGAAATAGATGACGGCAGCAATGCCGATACCGGAAAGGACACCGGTGACGGGGCTTGCAAGATTGCGGCTGTTGATCGCCTTCAGCGCATGGTGGCGCACACGATCAATCGTCTGGCTGGTGCGCGTGATTTCTGTCGCTTCCTGATCATAGGCCTTGACGACGCGTATGCCTTTCAGCGCTTCGGAAATGGTCGCGGTGAGGTCGCCTGACCCTTCCAGATTGCGCTTTGTCGCCTTGCGGGTGCGCTTGCCCAGCACACGCACGAGAAGTCCGACAAAGGGGATGATCGTGCTGCCGATCAGCGCAAGCTTCCAGTTGAGCCAGAACATCGCGCCCACAAGCGCAATCACGGTGAGAAGGTTCTGACCGAGATCGATCACCGTCACGGTGATGCTGTCGCGCATCCGGTTCGCGTCATAAAGAAAGCCGGAAAGAAAGCGCCCCGAATGGGTGCGTGATACCCATGCCAGATCCGCATGCATGATGCGCGTGAACATGCGCTTCTGAATGGCGGCGACAATGTACTGGCCGATCTTCGCGATATTGGCGCGGGAGATATAGGTGCCGATGGCCTGCACCGTGGTGGCGGCAATGGCGGCAAGCGAAACAAGCAGCAGCATCCACGCGTCGGTGCCGACAATATTATCGAGCGCATGTTTGATGAGCAGCGGCACGACGCCCGTGGAGGCGGCCACGATGGCGCTCGCAACCAGCGCGACGACAGCCAGCCGCCAATGCGGCTTCAGATAGTCGCGCGCCATGCGCTTGACGACTTGGCCCAGGCTGATCTCGCGGACAGGCGCAGGAGTGCCGGAATCGGCAGCGGTGCCCTGTCCGGTTTTGGGCGGGGTGCTATCGCTTGTTGGTTTCGGCATTCTGGCCTGTTTCTGACGGGCGCCTAGTCTCCGCGCCCGGATATCCGGTTGCCGCGGACAATATCACAGCCCGCGCCGCGCCACCATAAAGCCCGAAAATGGTAAATACTTCCCGGGACTGTCTTTTTTCGCCCCTAGCGGTTCAGCACGGCCACGCCAATGGTCAGATAGGTCGCAAAAAGAGACCAGAGCAGATAGGGCACGAGCAGCAGGGCCGCAAGGCGGTTGAAGCGGGCAAAGGCGATGATCGTCGCCGCCACGGCCACATCCAGCACGACCACGTCGATCACGCCGAGAACGGGGCTCTTCAGGCCGAAAAAGAGGATGCTCCACGCAAGATTGAGCGAGAGCTGCGCGCCAAAAATGGCAAGCGGATAGCCGGAGCGGTCGAAGCTTCCGGTCGTCTTCCAGACGAGCCAGGCGGCAATCGCCATCATGAAATAGAGAAAGTTCCAGACCAGCGGGAAGACCCAGGGGGCCGGAATGAAGGGCGGCTTTTCGAGCGTCGGATACCAGTCATTGACGCTGGTTGCCGTCACCGCGCCACCCGCAGCGGCAACGAGAAACACGACAGCGATGAAAACGAAGAGATAAAGCAGGGAAGCAAGAGCGCCGGGGCTTTCAGCAGTCTCTCCGGACGCTTTGGCGGGTTCAGTGTTCATGCTGACCTTTTTGTTTGTTCTTGGTTCCGGTCTGTCGGCAGGTATGCGGCCATAATCTTAGCAGCAAAAAAGCGGGCTTCGCAGCAAAAGAGCAGGATGCTAGCCGCTCGTTGCGGGCAGTTTGAGGGCACTCACACGGGCGGAAATCGCATTGTGAAGCACGGGGCCCGCCGCCAGCAGGCTTGGATGCCGCGTGGTGGGGCGGTTATAGGAAAAGAGGTTGCCGTCATGCGTTGTCATCCGGCCACCTGCTTCATGGAGAATGATGTCGGCCGCCGCAAGATCCCAGTCATTCTTCCCGTTGAGTGCCAGCGCCGCATCCGCCGCCCCGCAGGCAACAAGCGCGATGCGATAGGCAACGGAATTGCGCTCCAGAATTTCCATCTCCGGCCAGGGCTCCCGCCAGGCAGGGTGACGAAACATGGGCGGGTAGGCCGCCATCCGGCATCCTTCAATCGCCATCGCCCCGCTCACATGGATCGGCCTGCCGTTGAGAAAGGCGCCGCCACCCAGCCGCGCTTCGAAAAATTCATCTGTTGCCGGATTGAACAGCACGCCAAGCAGGGGGCGCCCCGCTTCCACCAGCGCCACGGAGATCACGAAATGCGGCCACCGCTTCGCAAAGGCGCGCGTGCCGTCAATCGGATCGACAACCCAAACACGCTCTCTTGTGAGGCGTGAATTGTCATCCTCCGTCTCTTCCGAGAGCCAGCCATAATCCGGGCGCGCGCTGCCGAGCCGCTGCAACAGCAGATCATTTACGGCAATATCGGCTTCCGTCACCGGCGTATTGTCATGTGCCTTTGACCATTGCTTGTGGTCGGTGCAGTAGAAGCGCATCGCAAGCGCGCCTGCCTCCCGCACTACCTCCTTGAGAAGCGCGAAATCACTGTCTCGCGTCTCAGGTGCCGGCAATGGTCATGCCCTCTACGCGAATGGTGGGTGCGTTGGTGCCATAGCGGAATTCAAGATCATCCGCGGGCGTCATATTGAGGAACATGTCCTTGAGGTTCCCCGCAACGGTGATCTCGCTGACGGGATAGGCAATCTCGCCATTCTCGATCCAGAAGCCCGAAGCCCCCCGGCTGTAATCACCCGTGACGCCGTTCACGCCCATGCCGATGAGTTCGGTGATGTAAAGCCCGCTGCGAATATCGGCGATCAGCTCCTTCACCGTCAGGCAGCCCGCTTCCATATAGAGATTGGTGGTGGAAGGTGAGGGCGGTCCGCCCGTGCCGCGCGCCGCATGGCCGGTGCTTTGAAGGCCAAGCTGCCGCGCTGTCGCCGTGTCGAGCAGCCATGTCGCCAGCACGCCATTTTCCACCAGCGTCATGCGTCTGTTGGCAACGCCTTCCCCGTCGAAAGGCTTGGAGCGCAAACCCCGCTTCATATGCGGATCATCAACGATGGAGATGCTTTCAGGAAAGATGCGCTGCCCCATAGCCTTCTTGAGAAAGCTCGTTCCCCGCGCAATGGCGCTGCCGGAAATGGCGCCCGCAAAATGGCCGATCAACCCGCCCGACACACGCGGATCGTAAACCACGGGCACAGCTTGTGAACTCACCTTGCGCGGGTTGAGCCGACGCACGGCCTTTTCGCCTGCGCGGCGGCCTATCTCGGCTGGTCTTTCGAGGTCAGCCTTGTGCCGCATGCTCGAATAATCATAGTCGCGCTCCATCGCCGTACCTTCACCTGCCAGAACGGAACAGGAAAAGGAACTCGATGTGCCGGCATAGGTTCCCGCAAAGCCCGCACTTGTAACGAGCGTGGCGGTGGAACGTCCCGTCCCCGCACTCGCGCCACCTGAATTGGTAACACCTTTGACAGCAAGGGCCGCTTCTTCTGCCTCTGCGGCAAGGGCCGCAAGCTCTTCTGCAGAGAGAGACGGCGTCTTGTCCTCAATGTCGAGGTCGGGCCAGTCCCGCGCGAGCAGCGCCTTGTCTGCAAGGCCGCACCACGGGTCTTCCGGTGCTGCGCGCGCCATGGCGACAGCACGTTCAATCATCGGCTGCAAGGCAGCTTCCGATGTGTCTGTGGAAGAAACCGTCGCCTGCTTCTTTCCGATAAAGACGCGGAGCCCGATATCGCGCCCTTCCGAGCGCTCCACATCTTCAAGCTTTCCGAGCCGCCAGGAAACGCTGAGAGACGCGCTCTCGGCGACAAGCACCTCCGCTGCTTCCGCACCTGCATGGCGCGCGCGTTCCACCAGCATGGAAGCGAGATCAAGAGCGGAAGACTTGTCAGAAAAACTCATGGGCAGAAACCGGACAAAATCAGGAAAGGACCGTCAGACAATGACGTACCAGAGGCAGGCAATGCCCGCGACCAGCAGTGCAATCCATGTGAGAAGCGTGCCGATCAGGCGTGGCGGCGATGACTCGCTCGTCCGCGACACGCCAATCGCATGGAGTATGCGGCCAATCGTCAGCGCCAAGCCCACAATATGCATCACATAGATCGAAGCGGCGAGCAGATGCAGCACGATCAGTCCGGCAAGCGTGATTGGCACATATTCCACATTCGTCACATGTGCGCGGTTCGCATTGTAAAGCTGTTCGTCATCGCCCGTGCCCGTCATCACCTTGGAGCGCACGCGATTGGCCGAGACGCGATAGGCAAGGAAAAGATTGATGAGAATATTGACCCCGACATAAACGCCAACAAGGCCGAGAGAAGTGGAATAAAATCCCATGGGGTCCTCCAGTGTCAGGGCGCATTAATATATGCAGAACAGGTGGCGTCTTGCGCCTCGCACCCTTGCGTGATTCGATCTTTTTCTGCGAAACGCTATCACGGGACGTTCGGCATGGCATCTGCGGCGATACTCACCGTAGAGACGGGCGACATTACGGATTTGGCGGTGACGGCCATCGTCAACGCCGCCAATGAGCGTCTGGCACCGGGTGGCGGCGTCTGCGGCGCGATCTTCCGCGCGGCAGGGTCGGGGCTTGAGGAAGAATGTCGCGCCATTGGCCGCTGCCCCACAGGCGAGGCGCGGCTCACCAGGGGCTACGGCCTTCCCGCTCGATGGATCATTCACGCTGTCGGCCCCGTCTGGCATGGCGGGGCGCAGGGCGAGGCAGATTTGCTCGCAAGCTGTTACCGGAACGCCCTCGCCATCGCGGCAGAACACCAGATGGAATCCATCGCCTTCCCTGCCATCTCAACCGGCATTTTCGGCTACCCGGCTGAGGAAGCGGCAAGGGTCGCCGTCGCCGCCTGCCGCGCGCATATGGCGGAGAATGAGTTTCCGAAAAAGATCATCCTCGTCGCCTTTGATGAACGACAGGCAGAGCCACCGAAACGCGCGCTCGCCGAATAAGCATCCTCATTGCGAGGAACCGTGAAGCGGTGACGGGATCAATCCTCAGAAGGCCGAACGCGGCGCAGCTTCTTCACTGTCCCGCGCTTTACCTTCTCTTCCACACGCTTCTGTTTTGCCGCGCGGCTTGGCCTCGTCGGCACACGGAATTTCGGCTGATGCGCCGCCTCGGTGATCATCTCGACGAGCCGGTCAATGGCGTCGCGCCTGTTTGCCTCCTGCGTGCGAAAGCGGTTCGCCGTGATGACGATGACGCCGTCTTTCGTGAGCTTCGTCCCTGCAATCCGCTCCAGCCGCGCGCGCACCCGCTCCGGCAGGGAAGGGGAGCGCCGCGCATCAAAGCGAAGCTGCGCCGCACTCGACACCTTGTTGACATTCTGCCCGCCCGGCCCGCCCGCGCGGATGAAAGTGATGGAGATTTCATCCTCATCAATGCTGAGCCTGTCAGTGACGGGGATCATCTATCACTTCCAGATCGGCTTGCCCGTGCCCGGTAGTCCGAGCTTCGACCATTTGCGCGTCACCGCATCGATGACTTCTTCATCCATGCGGATTTCCTTGCCCCATTCGCGCTTCGTTTCGGGCGGCCATTTGTTGGTCGCGTCGAGCGCGATCTTGCCACCAAGCCCGCTTTCGGGTGAGGCGAAGTCGAGATAATCGATCGGCGTGTTCTCGATCATCGTCACATCGCGCACCGGGTCCATGCGGGTGGAGATGGCCCACATCACATCCTTCCAGTCCCGCGCATCGATGTCGTCATCCACGATGATGAGCCATTTCGTGTACATGAACTGGCGCAGATAAGACCATGCCCCCATCATCACGCGCTTGGCGTGGCCCGGATAAGCCTTCTTCATCGAGATAACGGCAATGCGATAGGAGCAGCCTTCAGGAGGCAGCCAGAAATCCGTGATCTCCGGGAATTGCTGTTGCAGCAGCGGAATGAACACCTCGTTCAGCGCCTCGCCCAGCACGGAAGGCTCATCCGGCGGCCGCCCGGTAAAGGTCGAAAGATAAATCGGGTCGCGGCGCATGGTGATCGCGCTCACCGTGAAGACCGGGAACTTCTCGACAGAATTATAATAGCCCGTGTGGTCGCCATAGGGGCCTTCATCGGCATAGTCGTCGAGCGAGACATGCCCCTCGATCACGATTTCCGCCTGTGCGGGCACCTTGAGCGGCACCGTCGTGCAATCCACCAGTTCAACCTTCTGCCCGCGCAGCAGGCCCGCAAACTGATATTCGCTGAGCGTGTCGGGTACCGGCGTCACGGCAGCGAGGATGGTGCCTGGGTCCGCACCGATGACGACGGCAGCAGGAAGCGGCTCGGACTTCTCCTTCTTCCAGCGCGCATGATGCTGCGCGCCGCCGCGATGATGCAGCCAGCGCATGATGGTCTTGTCGCGGCCAAGAAGCTGCATCCGGTAGATGCCGAGGTTGAAGTCATCTTCCTTCGTGCCCTTCGGCCCGCGCGTCACCACAAGCGGCCAGGTGATGAGCGGTGCAGGCTCGCCCGGCCAGCAGGTCTGGATCGGCAGCGCCGTCAGATCGATGTCGGAGCCTTTCAGCACAACTTCCTGACAGGGTGCAGAGGACACCGTTTTCGGCTTCATCGCCATCACGGTTTTCAGAAGCGGCAGCATGGATACCGCCTCGCGGAAGCCGCCCGGCGGCTCCGGCTGGCGCAGAAAGGCGAGCGCCTCGCCCACCTCGCGCAGATCCTTCGCCCGTGTGCGCTCCACCGGCGCACCGCCCGCAAAGTTTGCCGTCACGCCCCGCGCGACGCGCTCCACCGTGCCGAACAGATTGACCAGCACAGGCATGGAGGCCGCGCTGCCATCCGGCATCA
>NZ_JBATWS010000105.1:0-7090 GCF_049672805.1 Parvibaculum sp. | reverse complement strand
AGACGGTTGCAGATGGCGTGAACATGCTGCGCTCGCGGGAGCGGGCGATGATCGTCATCACGCATTACCAGCGTCTGCTCGATTACATCGTGCCTGATGTGGTGCATGTGCTCTCGAAGGGACGCATCGTGAAGACAGGCGGCAAGGAACTGGCGCTGGAACTCGAAAAATCCGGCTATGCGGCTTTCGACGCAGATGCCGCGTGAGTGAAAAGATGAGTGAAAAGACGACACAGCGGTTCATCGATGCCTATGCGGTATCGCACGCCAACTTGCCGGGAGCGGATGGCTGGCTTGCGCCGCGCCGTGCAGCGGCGCTTGCTGCCTTTGCAGAAGCGGGCGTTCCGCATCGCCGTCTGGAAGACTGGAAATACACCGATCTCCGCCGCGCGCTGGAGAAGGTGGATATTGCTGCGGCACCGGTGCATCAGGGAGCGGTGGTTCTGCCGGAGCGACCGTCTTCATCTGCCTTTGCCGGTATCGATACGCACAAGATCGTCTTCGTGAATGGCCGCTTCCACGCGGGTCTTTCCGACACGGTGAAATGGCCCAAGGGCGTTGAGCGACACAGCCTTGCCGATGTGACCCATGAGCAATGGGCGAAGGGTCTGATTGAGCGGCGCTTCGGCCAGACAAAACAGGCAGAAGATATTGTCGATCTCAACACCGCATTGATGGCGGATGGCATTGCGCTGCGCATTCGAAAAGGGGTGAGCCTCGACAAGCCGCTGCATCTCGTTTTCGTGAATGCCGATGACGGCGCGTCGCATACACGCAATCTCGTGCTTCTGGAAGATGAAGCATCGGCGACGATCTTTGAAAGCCATATCGGAAATGCGGCCTCCTTCGCCGACATAGTGACCGACGTTGCGCTGGGTCAGGGTGCGAAGCTTCGACATCTGAAGCTGCTGGATGATGCGGCAGAGGCCATTCATCTCGCGACCCTGCGCACGACGCTGGCGGCAAGGGCCCATCTTGAGCATTTCGCCCTTACCATCGGGACCGGCCTTTCGCGGAGCCAGTCATTCGTCGCTTTTACAGGCGAGGGCGCATATGCCGGGATTGACGGCGCCTATGCGCTGCGCGGCACACAGCACGCCGATCATTTCTGTGTCACGGATCACGCTGTGCCTAACTGCACCAGCCACACGCTTTTCAAGGGCGTTCTTGATGGCGCCTCAGAAGGCGTGTTTCAGGGCAAGGTGCTCGTGCGGCGCGGCGCCCAGAAGACGGATGGTCGTCAGATGACACAAGCGCTACTGCTTTCGCGCGACGCGTCGATGAACGCCAAGCCGGAACTCGAAATCTACGCGGATGATGTGCAGTGCGCGCATGGTTCGACGGTCGGCGAATTGTCGCACGACGCGATCTTCTATCTGCGCGCCCGAGGCATTCCTGAAAAGGAAGCACGCCGCCTTCTCGTACTCGCCTTCCTTGATGATGCACTCGACCGCGTGCCGCATGACGAGGCGCGCACCGCCATGCGCGATCTCGTTTCGCATTGGTTCGGGGAGGCAGCATGATGAACAAGCCTCTTTCCCAGAACGCCGCCTATGATGTCGAGAAGATCAGGGTCGATTTCCCCATCCTCTCCCGGGAGGTCTATGGCAAGCCGCTCGTCTATCTCGACAATGCGGCATCAGCCCAGAAGCCGAAAGCCGTCATTGATGCGGTGATGGAGGCTTACACGCTCGAATATTCAAACGTCCATCGCGGCATGCATTACCTCTCCAATGCGGCGACGGAAAAATTCGAGCAGGCGCGCGAGACGGCTCGGGCCTTTATTAATGCCGCTTCCACGGATGAAATCATCTTCACGTCGGGCGCCACCGATGCAATCAATCTCGTCGCATCCTCCTTTGCGGAGCCGATGATTCAGGCGGGTGACGAGATCATTCTCTCCGTGCTGGAGCACCATTCGAACATTGTGCCCTGGCACTTCCTGCGCGAGCGCCACGGCGCGGTACTGAAATTCGTTCCCGCAACCGATGAAGGCGACCTCGACATGGACGCCTATCGCGCGCTCTTCTCGCCGCGCACGAAAATGGTTGCGATGACGCAAATGTCGAATGCGCTCGGTACGATCACGCCGATCAAGGAGATGATCCGCTTCGCGCATGAGCGCGGCGTGCCGGTGCTCGTGGATGGCTGTCAGGGTGTCGTTCACCTGCCGACAGATGTGCAGGACATGGATTGCGATTTCCTTGTCTGCTCCGGCCACAAGCTCTATGGACCGACCGGCATCGGGTTGCTCTACGCAAAGTCAGAGCACCTGAAGGCCATGCGGCCCTATCGCGGCGGCGGCGAGATGATCCGCGAAGTGAGCCTTGAGAAGGTAACCTATGCGTCCCCCCCGAATCGTTTTGAGGCGGGTACACCTGCCATTGTGCAGGCAATCGGGCTTGGCGCGGCGCTCACCTATCTGAATGGCATAGGGCGCGAGAATATTCTGGCGCACGAGATGGCATTGCGCGACTACGCCACGCGCCGCCTCTCCGAGATCAACAGCCTGCGCATCATCGGCACGACGAAGCAGAAGGGCAGCATCATCTCCTTCGTGATGGAGAATGCCCATCCGCATGACATTGCGACGGTGATTGACCGCGCAGGCGTTGCGGTGCGCGCCGGGCATCATTGCGCGCAGCCCGTGATGGAGCGTTTCGGCGTGGGTGCCACGACACGCGCTTCCTTCGCCATGTACAATACGATTGAAGAAGTGGACCTGCTGGCCGATGCCCTTATCGACAGCAAGAAGTTCTTCGGATGAGGCCGCAAATGGATGATGTGAACATGGCAGGAAGAGAAGAAGCCGGTGCGGCGGAAACACCTGCCACAACGTCCGCCATTCCGCAGGAAGAACTCGACCGGCTGACAGACGACATTATCGCCGCGCTCAAGACCGTTTATGATCCCGAGATCCCGGTTGATATTTATGAACTCGGCCTCATCTATAAGGTCGATATCTCGGATGACCGGGATGTCGTGGTCGATATGACATTGACGGCACCAGGCTGCCCCGTTGCCGGGACGATGCCCGTCATGGTGGCAGATGCGATCCGCAGCGTGGAAGGCATTGGCGATGTCCATGTCAACATGACCTTCGACCCGCCGTGGGATCCGAGCCGTATGTCCGATGAAGCGCGCGTTGCGCTCAACATGTTTTGAGGTAAGGGAATGGCCAGACCCATGCCGAGAGTAATTACCCTCACCGAGGCGGCGGCCGCCCGGATGAAGGAGATTATGGATGCCTCCGACGGTAAATATATCGGCGTGCGCATAGGCGTGAAGAATGGCGGCTGCGCGGGCATGGAATATACGATGGAATATGCCACCGAGCAGAACCCGCTGGATGAGGTGGTTGAAGATCAGGGTGTGAAAATCCTGATCGACCCGAAGGCGATCCTTTTCCTGCTTGGCACGGAAATGGATTACGTCACGGAGAAGTTCTCTTCCGGCTTCCGCTTCAACAATCCGAATGAGACGGATGCCTGCGGTTGCGGCGAGAGCGTAACCATCGCGCCTGCCACCCTGTAAAATCTCATGGCGGTCAGCGCGGAGTACAAGGCCTTTGTTGCTGAACAGCTCGAAATGCTCGGCCCTGTCCGCATTCGCAACATGTTCGGCGGAGCAGGCGTCTATTTCGATGACCTGATGTTCGGTCTTATTGCAGGCGAAACGCTTTTCTTTAAGGTGGACGATCGCAACCGGCCAGACTTTGAAGCCGAGGGGACGGGCCCGTTCATTTACGAGCCGCCGTCGGGCAAGGCGATCGCCATGTCCTATTACGAACTGCCGGAGCGGCTTTATGATGATCCACAGGAACTGACTGAATGGGCACGCAAATCGCTTGATGCGGCCCTTGCCGCGAAAACCTCAAAGCCCGTGAGACGAAAGCGCCCGGCAACGGGCAACAGGACACGGCGAGCCGCGCAAAAGAAAGCCGCGCGCTCCGGAAACTGAAGCGCGCGGCCATGCCTCATCTTCTCTTTTTCATCGCCTTGATGTTTCTCGCTCTTCTTGCGAGCTGCATCATCGGCTGAGCAACATCAGTTGCCCTTGAACTGCGCCGGGCGCTTTTCAAGGAACGCGCGCACGCCTTCCTTGAAGTCTTCGCCATAGCCGGCGGTGCGCTGAAGCTGCCGCTCAAGATTGAGCTGCTCTTCATAGGTGTTGTCCGTGCTTTCCCAATAAAGCTGGCGGATCATGCCGAGCGTCTTGGTAGGCCCGCTGGCGAGATCGGCGGCAAGCGCCTTTGCTTCGCTGATCAGCTTCTCATCATCATAGACGCGGTTGACGAGACCCCACTGCAGCGCCGTCTCGGCCGGAAGCTTCTCGCCCAGAAGCGAGAGTTCCATCGCGCGTGCCTTGCCCACGAGGCGTGGCAGAATCCAGGTCGAGCCGCCATCCGGCACAAGGCCGATGCGGCGGAACGCCTGAAGGAAATAGGAGGAACGCGCGCACAGCACGAGATCGCCCATCAGCGCAAAGCTCATGCCGACGCCTGCTGCCGGGCCGTTCACAGCGGTGAGAAACGGCATGGGCAGATTGCGCAGGCGGCGCAGGAAGGGGTGATACATCGTCTCAAGCGCAAGCCCCGCATCCGGTCGTGCGCCCGAATTGTCCCCGCGCCCCTGAAGATTGGCGCCGGTGCAGAAGCCGCGTCCTTCGCCCGTCATCACAAGGCAGCGAATGCCATTTTTCGGATCCTCAACGGCATCCATCGCCTTCATCAGCCCGCCGAGCATTTCCGGCGAAACGGCGTTCATCACTTCCGGGTGGTTGAGAGTCAGAATGCCGACACTTCCTTCAATGTCGAGTTTTACTCTTTCGAATTCCATCTTCTTCTCCCTGTCTGTTCTGTAGCGACTGTCAGTTCTTGAATTCCGGTTCCCGCTTCGTCAGGAAGGCTTTGACGCCTTCCGAGAAATTCGGGTGATCGCCCAGCATGCCCTGAACATCCCGTTCATAGGCAAGCTGTTCTGCAAAGCTGTTCTGTGCGCCAGCATCAATGGCCTTGCGAATTTCGGCAAAAGCGTTGGACGGGCCTTTCGCGAGCTTCGTTGCAATGGCGCGCGCCTCGCTCATCAGAACATCATCCTCGACGCACTTCCAGATGAGGCCCCATTCGGCGGCTGTTTCGGCAGGCAGCTTGTCGCCTGTCAGCGCAAGGCCGAGCGCTCGGGCGCGGCCGACAAGACGCGGCAGCTGCCAGGTGCAGCCGAGATCAGGGATGAGGCCGAGGCGCGGCCCGAAGACCTGAACGAAAGAGGCGCTCTTGCCCGCGATCACAATATCCGCCGCAAGGGCGAGGCCCACGCCGCCGCCTGCCGTGATGCCGTTCACCGCCGCGACAATCGGCTTTTGCAGCTCATAAAGCTCCCGCATCATCGGGTTGAAGCGGTAGGTCATGCCATGCGCAACGCCCTGGCCGACCGTCATGTTGCCGCCGCCACCGCCCGGCTCGGCGAGATCGGCGCCCGCGCAGAAGCCGCGTCCCGCGCCGGTGATGAGCATGGCGCGTGCATCCTTGTTGGCGGCGATGTTTGCCACCGTCTCGCGCATTTCCTCAATCAGCTTCACGTTGATGCTGTTGAGCACTTCCGGACGGTTGAGCGTGACGAGGGCAACCCCGTCCTGAATGTCGAGCGTGAGCGTTTCCATGGTCTTCTTTCCCGTTCCGGTGTCGTTACGCGTTTTCAGAGCCGTCACGCCATCAGGGCGGCGGCTGACTGGGCATGAAAGTAGCGCCCGCGCCCGGTCTATGAAAGCCCGCGCGCGGCCACATCGCGGAGGCAAGCCTTCCGCTGCGTAAAAATGGGGAGGGATAAGAAGCCGGGTGTCAGCTTGCCAGAGCCTGTGCCCGCGGCGCTTCGGACATCTCTGTAATCACACGATTCCGGCCGGCATGCTTTGCCATATAGAGGCACTGGTCCGCCCGCTCGATCAGCGAGGTGGGGCTGTCGCCATTCCGGAAAAGCGCAATGCCCATGGACATGGTAACACGCCCGAGGGACTCGCCGGTGGAACGCTTCACAAGCTCGCGCGCCTGCACCGTTTCACGAATCTGATTGGCGATGATTTCCGCCTGATGAATGTCGGTCGCCGGCATGATGACGGCAAATTCCTCACCGCCATAACGCGCAACGATATGATGTGCGCTCGCACCATTCTTCAGGCAGGTCGCCACAAGGCGCAGTACCTGATCGCCCGTCCGATGGCCGAATGTGTCGTTGAACTTTTTGAAGTGGTCGATGTCGCCGACAATGAGGCAGAGCGGCTTGCTGTTTTCATGCGCTGCCTTGATCTCGCGGTCGATTGCCTCGTCAAAGGCCTTGCGGTTGTTGATACCGGTAAGCCCATCCGTTCGTGCTTCGGTATGGGCCTTTTCAAGATTCTGCTGAAGCTCATTCAGCTCTTTCTTGGTCGCGTGCAGATGCTCCTCAAGTTCCGCACTGCGCTCTTCCATCTTGCGCGACGCGGTGACGATGGCTTCCACCGCCTTCAGCACGTCGGAGGGCGAGGAGCCGCTGCTCAGTCCGGCGCTTGCTGCCCGAACGCTTGCACCCAACGCCGTTGAGTTGCCGACGCTTTCCTCGATGATCCGGAGCAGCTGATCGACTTCTGTGTTCAGCCGGGTACCGGTGGTGAGGGTAACATCCGTCAGTTTCTCGTCCGAGAAATGGCGGCGCTGCAGATCAAGCGTCACATCGAGATCGATGGGGCGGTTGTCCCTGATCCGCTCGTCAATTTCCTGCGTAAGCTCCGGGCAGCGGCCGGAGACATAGCGGAACCAGACGGCATAATTGTCGGGGCAAGGGGGGACGCCATGGTCCGCCATAAGCTTCAGCGCCTGCGCACTCCACTCGGTAGCGAACTCGATATCTTCGGCCTGCATCACGACTTGCATCTCCCCTTGGGCATTCTCGGTGCCCGACTAAACTTCGCGGCAAGGCTAGGAAAAACGGGTTACTTCTGCGTAAATCAGAAGGAAAATCAGCGTTTTCCCAAGGGCGCCGGACAGGCAGGCACCACCTCGCGGAGAGGGGCGCGCTTTTTGGGCAGGAAAGGCTCTTAATCCGGGGAGAGTCATG